>JBDRLK010000072.1:0-17048 GCA_043813155.1 Pseudomonadota bacterium
ACCCCGCCGGTCTTCCGATTTGGCATAATCGGGTTGTTTTCTTGGCGGTGCTGCCGACCCCCGGGGCGGGAAAGATCGACACGCTCGTGCGGGCCCCCGCCACATGATAGCGGCAGAGCCTTTTACCTGCGCAGCGCAATGTGATATAATACAACCGTTATAAGAGCTGTCATGAAATACCTGACCGCCGTCGCCCTGGTGTGCGCGGCCGCCGCATGCTCGCAGGAATGGAGCGGGGGGGATGATGGGGAAGCGGACGCGGGGGACATCCGCGACGTGCTGGAGGCGCCGGAAGGCGAGGACCTGTCTTTCGACCCGGACGCGGAGGAGGGCTGCGGGCCCGGGCTCACCCGGTGCGGCGCCCTGTGCGTGGACACGCTGTCGGATCACGATCACTGCGGGGCCTGCGGCCGGCCCTGCGACGCGGCCATGGTGTGCAGCGAGGGGGAATGCAGCCTGGAGTGCCCGCCGGGAAGGCAGAACTGCTCGGGCTCGTGCGTGGACACGCAAAGCGACACGCGAAACTGCGGGACCTGCGCAAGGGTGTGCACGGCGGGAAGCCGCGCCACGCCGGTGTGCGAGTCCGGGGTCTGCTCGATCGTGTGCGATGCGGGCTGGTCGGACATGGACGGCGACGGGTCCTGCGAAACAAACTGCGTGCCCACCTCGCCGACGGAATCCTGCAACGGGGAGGACGACAACTGCGACGGCCGGGTCGACGAGGGTTTTGACTGCTCGCCGGGCCGCGAGGTGGGCTGCGTGACCGGGTGCGGGACGACGGGCACGGGCACCTGCACGGCGGACTGCGAGGCCCCGGACCCGCGGATGTGCGTCCCGCCCGACGAGTCGTGCAACGGCGAGGACGATGACTGCGACGAGGCGTGCGACAACGGGTTCGAGTGCTGCCTGGGCGAGACGTCGTCCTGCACGACGAGCTGCGGGAGCGAGGGAACGCGCGATTGCCCGGCCGGGTGCGCCTGGCCGGCCTGCCAGCCCCCCGATGAAACGTGCAACGGAAGCGACGAGGACTGCAACGGCACGCCGGACAACACCGCGGGCTGCCGGTCCGTTGTCAACCGCTTCTGGTGCACTGCGCCGGTCATGAAGCATGTCTACAGGCAGGACACGGTGCCGCCCTACCCCGAGTGCTCCTACGAGGGCCCGGGTTTTTTCACCTACAACGCCGAAGTCTCGGGGTCGTCCTTTTCAACGACAGCGCTCTACTCGCTCAGCAACCCGTCGGACTACACGCACGTCCTGACGAGCAGCGAGGCGCAGCGTGACACTTTGGCGGGGGAAGGCTACGTGCTCAACGGCAGCCTCGGGTACTGCACGGACACGTTGATCGAGGGGTTCAACGTTCCCCTCCATCATCTCTACCTGGCCTCCCAGACCAACCACCTTTACTGCGGCAACGATGCGTGCGTCGATGAGGCCGTGGGCACGTACGGCTACGCGTACATCGACGTCGAGTGCTACGTGTGGGCCTCGCCGTGAGTGCCCGCCCGTCCTTGCTGCCGGGTAGGGGAGCCTTCAGGCTCCCCGTGATCATTGTCTCAAGGGGAGGCTGTAGCCTCCCCTACCCGGGAGGGGGAAGGACGGGAGGCTGAAGCCTCCCCTGCCCGGGAGGGGGAAGGACGGGAGGCTGAAGCCTCCCCTGCCCATGGTCGGCAGGATTATTCCGGCAGCCTCTCCATGGTGGCGATGGGGCCGGTCGAGCCGCCCGCGTTTCCCGCGGAGATGAAGACGTAGGAGTTGAGGCGCAGGTAGCCGTAGTAGCTGCGGTCCGTTACGAAGCGCGACGCCGTGGAGGTCTGGCCCTCCAGGAAAAGGTCCGGCGTGTCCGGAGTCATGTCAAGGGGGAAGCGCGTGAACGACGAGCCCAGCGGGCCGGGCTCGGCCCCGAGGTCCTCGCGCCAGACTCCCAGCGAGACGAAGAGGTGCCCGGCGTAAAGGTACGTGCCGTGGCCCATGAGGTTCTTGTTGGCCTCGTAGTGCTGCGTGGACCACGCGCCCAGCGTGCCTTCTCCGGGCGCGAGCACGGACACCTCGAAGGAGGGGAGGCCCTCGTTGTTGTTGACCGTCTGTGACTGGTCGCCGTTGGACGCGACGAGATAGATGGTCTCGGTGGCGAGCGTGTAGGAAGGCTCGGGGCCGGGCATCCTGAAGCCCGTGTCCACGGGCTCGTCAAAGGCGAACATGCTCATCAGTCCCATGGCCTGCGGGTTGGTCGCGGCCTGCAGCCCCTCGTCCCACCGGCTGAAATCGATCTCGCGCTCCAGCCACGGCACGTCCGGGCCCAGGAGCGTGTCGGGCTCGCAGAAGTCGATGCCGTCGCAGTCCTGGTCGATGCCGTCGCAGGGGATGTCCACGGCGCCGGGGTGGATGTCGGGGGCCGTCTCGGGCGTGCACCCGAACGTGCCCTCCGTGCCCGTGTCGCAGCAGTCGTCGCCGCAGCAGGCGTCGGAGATGTAGCCGTCGCCGTCCTGGTCCGCGTTGTCGGGGTCCGCGCACGTGCACAGCGGGTCGCAGCCGTCGCAGTCCTGGTCGATGCCGTCCTCGCAGATCTCCGTCGCGCCCGGGTAGATCTGGGCCGCCGTGCCGGGCGTGCAGCCCATCACGTCCTCCGTGCCCAGGTCGCAGCAGTCGTCGCCGCCGCACTCGGGCCGGTCGTGGCCGTCGCCGTCATTGTCCGGGAACTCGCAGTCGCACGGCGGGTCGATGCCGTCGCAGTCCTGGTCGATCCCGTCGCCGCAGATCTCCGGCGCGCCCGGGTAGATGGTGGCGTCGTTGTCGTTGCAGTCGTCGCCGCCGCACCACATGGCCTCGTGGCCGTCGCCGTCCTTGTCTTCGCAGGGAGGCTCGGGCGGGGGCGGGCACGCGGGCGTATCGTCCCTGAGCCACGAGGTCTGCAGCGACAGGAACGCCCTTGCCGTGTTGAGCGACGCTTCGGCCGAGAAAGCGCCCAGCGTGCCGTCGCTGCCGATCTCGGCCTTTTCCACGCTCTGCAGGTAGCCCGTGCGGCTGTTGTCCGGCCGGCCGCCGGCCACGTAGACAAAGGTCTTGTCCGGGTCCACCGCGGTTCCGCTGGGAACGGCGATGGCAATGGCCTCGGCTCCCTCGCGCGGGCTGCCCAGCTCCCCGGAAAGCGTTTCCCACTTGCTCAGCGACCCGGGCGGGAGCGGCGGGATGCCGTCCGGCGCCGTGGTCCCCATGACGAGCACGCCCGTGTTGTCGTCAATGAAGCTGTTCGTGCCCAGGTCCGATGCGAGAAGGTAGGTCTCCTCGTCGCCCGTGGGCGTGACAACGGCCGCGGCCGACCTGTAGAGGTTGAACACGGCGCCCGGCACCGGGTCCCAGCGCAGGCTGATGACCGCCGCGGCCGGGTTCGTGATCGTGACGTACTCCCTGTAGCCGGCGATGGTTTCAATGCCGCCGACCACGGCCGTTACGCGGTAGGTCCACGTCCCGAGCCCGAGGCCCGCGCCGCTCTGCGTCGTTCCGGTCAGCCGCCCGGGCGCCACCTGGTTAACGCCCCTGCCGTTGTCCGTGTAGCAGGGCCCCGCCACCTCGGTGACAAGAAGCCTGGCCGTCTGCGAACGGCCGTCCGCGGCCGGGCACCTGTAGACGTTGTAGGAAAAGGCGCCGGGAACGGGGTGCCAGCACGCCTCAACGATTCCGCTCGTGTTCCTGGCCTGCATCTCCCTGTTCGCCAGGCTCTCCCCCCAGGCCCCGACGGCCGATACCCTGTAGTACCATGTGCCGAAGGGAAGGCCGCTGCCGCCGTGCAGGATGGGCAGCCTGGGGCCCGGCATGGTGCCGTAGCCCAGCACAAAGGCGCGCTCGATGCTGCTCTCGGCGGTCACGACGGGCGGCGTGATCAGGTTGGTGTCGGCGGACGCGCCTCCCATGGCGTAGAGCCACTTGTGATGGCCCACCACGACCGCAAGGCCGTGCCTGGCCGTGCTCATCCTGTTGATGACCCTCGGGTTGGCCGCGTCCTGGTACTGGTAGGAATGCTGCCACGGGGCAGGGTCGCCGAGCAGGGAAACCTCGGAGACTTCCACGTCGTCGAGCACCGTGTTGCCGCCCGTGATGCCTCCCACGTTGTACATGTAAGTGTTGCCGTACACGTCGCAGCCATAGACCGTGTCGTGCCGCTCCCTGCCCGTGAGCAGGTCGGCCCCGGGGATAATGGTAAAGGGGGCGTTCCAGTGCCCCTCGGCCGAGGACGTGGCATTGTACGAGTAGTACGCGTCCTCCCTTCCGTCGGGGTTGGTCACCCACACGGGGAACAAGCCCTGGGCGGGCAGAAACCCGCCGGGGATGGTGATTTGGAGCTCGGTGGAGCTGATGAACGTAACGTACGTCGGGTTGAGGACGAGCCTCGAGCCGTCGGCCAGCTCGAAGGATACGGCCGCGCCGGACTGGAAGTACCGGCCCGTGATGGTCATGGGTACGTCGCTGGCGCGCGGGCCGCGCGTGGGGTTGATGTTGAGCACTTCCGGGGGCGGGACGCTGGTGACTTCGAACAGCCCGCTCCAGCGGCCGCTGAGCCCCTCGGGGTTGATCACGTCCACGTGGTAGAACCCGAGCGGCATGACCAGGGATTCGGACGGGCAGATGGACGTGAGCTGGGTATCGGAGATCCAGTTGACTTCCGTTGCGTCGTAGCGGACCCTCGGGTCGGTGCTCAGGACCCACCGGACCGTGGGCGTGATGCGGAAGTTGGTGCCCGTGACCGTGACGGGCTGGTCCGACAGGATGCCGTCGCCGCTGTCGCCCTGCCAGGCAACGGCCGGGACCACGCTGGTCACGGTCGGCGGCGCGAGGCCCTTGACCGTTATGGTCTCCTGGCACAGGGACTCCTCGGTGTCGGGGTTGACGAGACGCAGATAGTAGCGCCCCACGGGCACGGCTCCGGCGGTCACGGTGATGGTCGCCACCGTGCCCGAGCCGCTGACCGCGGCCACGCCCGCGTCGAAGTCGGCCGCCGTTCCCACGTCCACGAGGTGCACGTGCATGCCCGCGGCGAAGAGCTCGCCCATGATGGTAAGAAGCGAGTTGGAGAGGATCGAGAGGGCCGGCGGCATGAACGCCTCGCACTGAAGAACGCTGGAGCAGGTCGAGTTGCACCCGTCGCCGTCCTCCGTGTTTCCGTCGTCGCAGGTCTCTTCGCCGTCCCACAGGTAGCCGTCGCCGCACTCGGCGTCGAAGCAGCCCTCCACGCAGGCGTCGGTGTTGACGGCGTTTGCGTCGTCGCAATCCTCGTTCCCCGCCCACACGAAGCCGTCGCCGCACTCGGCGTCCAGGCAGGTGGTCGGGCAGGCGTCCGTGTCGACGAGGTTTGCGTCGTCGCAATCCTCCACGTCGAACCAGATGTAGCCGTCGCCGCAGTCCGCGCTGAGGCACTCGGTGGTGCACTCGTCCGTGTTGTCCGGGTCCCCGTCGTCGCACTCCTCGTGGTCCGTCCAGATAAAGCCGTCGCCGCAGTCGGCGCTATCGCAGGTGTCGAGGCACGCGTCGGTGTTGACGGCGTTTCCGTCGTCGCAGTCCTCCATGCCCAGCCACCTGAACCCGTCGCCGCACTCGGCGTTGAGGCAGCCGGCGACGCAGGCGTCGGCGTTGCTGATGTTGGCGTCGTCGCACTCCTCGTGGCCCGCCCACACGACCCCGTCGCCGCACTCGGCGTCGTAGCACGTGTTGAGGCAGGCGTCGGTGTTGACGGAGTTTGCGTCGTCGCACTCCTCGCCGTCCTGGACGATGCCGTCGCCGCACTCGGGAAGCCTGCAGTCGTTCGTGCACCCGTCGTCGTTGACGTCGTTGCCGTCGTCGCACTGCTCCACGCTGCTCCACACGT
This sequence comes from Pseudomonadota bacterium, assembly GCA_043813155.1. Lineage (GTDB taxonomy): Bacteria > Myxococcota_A > Polyangia > DRWM01 > DRWM01 > JBDRLK01. The sequence continues at coordinate 5,861 of JBDRLK010000072.1, forward strand.
GGCCGTCCCCGCACCCGGCCGGCACGCAATCGTCCACGCAGCTGTCCGTGTCGACGAGGTTTCCGTCGTCGCAGAGCTCCATGCCCTCCCAGACGAAGCCGTCGTGGCAGCCCGCCGCCTCGCAGGTGGACAGGCAAGCGTCCGTATCGATGAGGTTGCCGTCGTCGCACGCTTCCACGTCCGCCCACAGGAACCCGTCGCCGCACTCGGCTTCGATGCACGTGTTCAGGCAGGCGTCCGTGTTGACGCGGTTGCCGTCGTCGCACGTTTCGTGGTCAGCCCACACGAAGCTGTCGCCGCAGGCCGCGTCCACGCAGCCTTCCACGCAGTCGTCCGTGTCGATGTCATTGCCGTCGTCGCAGTCCTCCACGCCCACCCACAGGTGCCAGTCGCCGCACTCGGCGAGCACGCATTCGTCCACGCACCCGTCCGAGTCCGAGTCGTTCCCGTCGTCGCACTCCTCGTGATCCGTCCACACGTACCCGTCGCCGCAGTTGGCCTCCAGGCAGGTGCCCAGGCACTCGTCCGTATTGTCGTCGTCGCAGTCGTCGCACGCCTCGGGGTCCTGGATGATGCAGTCGCCGCAGTCCGCCGAGGTGCACTCGTTCGTGCACGCGTCGTCGGGAATGTCGTTTCCGTCGTCGCAGGCCTCCCTCCCCGCCCAGACAAACCCGTCGCCGCACTCGGCGTCCAGGCACCCGTTGAGGCAGGAGTCCGTGTTCAGGTCGTTTCCGTCGTCGCACTCCTCTTCTCCCTGGACAATGCCGTCGCCGCAGCCCGCCTCGGTGCAGTCGTTCGTGCACGCGTCGTCGGGAATATCGTTGCCGTCGTCGCATTCCTCCACGTCGGCCCAGACCTCGCCGTCGCCGCACTCGGCATCCTCGCACGTCTCGAGGCAGGCGTCCGTGTTGATGTCGTTTCCGTCGTCGCACTCCTCCTCGCCGGTCCAGACAAAGCCGTCGCCGCACTCGGCGGGCTCGCACGAGGTGGGGCAGGCATCGGTGTCGATCCCGTTTCCGTCGTCGCACTCCTCGTGGTCCGCCCACACGTACCCGTCGCCGCAGTCGGCGTCGCGGCAGCGGTTCAGGCATGCGTCCGTGTTCAGCTCGTTGCCGTCATCGCACTCCTCGCCCTCGTCCACGATGCCGTTACCGCACTCCGCGGGCACGCACACGCCCTCGCTGCACGTTCCGGCCTCTTCGTCCGCGGTCTCGCAGGGCTCGCCGTCCTCGATCGGCGTCCCCTCGACGCAGCTTCCCTCGGCGCAGGTCTCGCCGCCGTTGCAAGGCTCCAGGTCGTCGCAGTCGCCGTCGATGGTGCATTCGGTCTCGGCGTCCACGTCCGCGCCGTCCTCGGCGTCGGCCCCGTCCGGGGCGTCCGCGCCGTCCGGCCCGTCTTCGGCGTCGCCGTCCGCGTCCCCGGAAACGTCCGCGTCCTGCCCGTCGGGCGTGTCGCCGTCCCCGGACACGTCGTCCTCGCCGTCGGGCCGGCCGCCGTCGTCCCCCTCGCCGTCCGTTGTCATGTCCTGCCCTTCATCGTCCGCGGCCACGTCCCCCTCCACGTCCGTGTCCGTTTCCCCTCCTCCGCCCCCGCAGGATTGAACGCTGAAAATTATGAGAAAAAAGGCGAATAGAAGGCTGTACTTTTTCATGGACATGCTCCTGCGATAAAATGAATTATTAAAACAACAGTATAAGAGTATAAAGCCAAAAAGACTTTTCGGAAAGGGCGAAGGTGAAAAGTTCCTGCGGTTCAGACAGTGATATAACGGGTGCATGCACGATTCCGGGGGGAGTATGGGGGCCGGGCCTTGAATCTTGAATTTTTCGGGGTTTTACTATGAAATTATTTCATAGCGAACTTTTCATTCTTCGCGCTATGAAATAATTTCATAGAAATAATGGATGAAATTCAAGATTCAAGGCCCGGCCCCTTCGATACCTCGGAATAGTGAATGCACCCTGATATAACTCTCACGTGCTGACGCATTACTCTTCGGTAAGGTATCTTTACTCAGTAGATGAGTAAAACAACACAGCGGAATTTTGAACGCAGCGTGGTAAGCAGTATCATTCACCGGCTGGAGCATCCTCCCTCGCTCATCCAGGTTATTGTCGGGCCCAGGCAGGTTGGAAAAACCACGGCCGCTCGTTCCGTGATCCGGCGATGGAAGGGATCGAGCCATTACGCGGCCGCCGACACGCCCCTTCCGCCGGGCCCTGAATGGATTTACACGCACTGGATGGCAGGCCGCCGGCTTGCGAAGGACGGACCGTGCTTGCTGGTGCTTGACGAGATTCAGAAGGTCATTGGTTGGAGCGACTCCGTCAAGGCGCTCCGGGACGGGGATCAGAGCATCTCGAAAATGCCGGCCGCGCCCATGCCGCCGCCGATGCACATGGAGACGATGCCGCGCTTTTTGCCGCGCCGCTTCAGCTCGTGCAGCAGCTGGGCGGTGAGCTTCGCGCCCGTGGCGCCCAGGGGGTGGCCGAGGGCCACGGCGCCGCCGTTGGGGTTGATGTCGCCCGCCTCGTAGCGTTTTTCGAGCCCGAGCTTGCGCACCGAGTAGACGGCCTGCGAGGCGAAAGCCTCGTTGATCTCGAAAACATCGATGTCGTCGAGCTTCAGCCCGGCCATGTCGAGGGCCTTGGGTATGGCGTAGGCCGGCCCCACGCCCATCTCGTCGGGCTCGACCCCTGCCACGGCGAAATAGGTCAGCTTTGCCATGGGCTTGAGGCCGAGCTCGCCCGCCTTGTCTGCCGTCATGACCAGGGCGAATGCGGCGCCGTCGGTCATCTGCGAGGCGTTTCCGGCCGTGACCGTTCCGCCCTGCTTGAACGGCGGATTGAGCTTGGCCAACCCCTCGAGCGTGGTGGGCCACCGCACACCGTCGTCCATGTCGAATGTCTTCCTGTCCCTGACCCATCTTCCCTTGTCGTTCATCGCGTAGGTCCAGGCCTCGATGGGGATGATCTCTTCCTTGAACTTGCCGGCCTTGATGGCCTCGTGGGCCCTGCGGTTGCTCTCCATCCCGAACTTGTCCTGGTCCTCCCTGGACACCTTGTAGCGCGAGGCCACGTTCTCCGCGGTCACGCCCATGGAGATGTAGGTGTCAGGCAGGTTGCCCCAGTCGGGGTGGGGCCTGAACATCACGCCCCCCATGGGGATGTGGGACATGGTCTCCACGCCGCCGGCGATGATCACGCTGGACCAGCCGGCCCGGATCTTCGCCGTTGCATCGGCGATCGACTGGAGCCCGGAGGAGCAGAAACGGTTGACGGTCATGCCGCTCGTGGTGATGGGCAGCCCGGCCCCCAGCGTCAGGACCCTGCCCAGGTTCATGCCCTGCTCGGCTTCCGGAAAGGCGCAGCCGACGATGAGGTCGTCCACGTCCTTTGGATTGAGCTTCGCGTATCTTTTCATGAGCCCCTTGATGACCTGGATGCCGATCTCGTCACCCCGCGTGTTGGCCAGACCCCCCTTCTTGTAGCGGCCGCCCGGGCTCCTGACTGCGTCGATGATAACTGCCTCGCTCATGGTATGCCTCCTTGTGCTTTCGCCTTTTATAAAGGTAGTGCGGGGCTTCAGCCCCGCCCAGGCGGCCCATAAAGGGCCGCACTACATTTTTTTTCAGTTCCTGAGCGGCTTTCCCGTGTTGATGATGTGCATCATCCTGTCCTGGGTCCTCTGCTCGCCGCTCAGGCTCATGAACGCCTCGCGCTCCATGTCAAGGATGTAGTCCTCCGTGACCCAGGTGCCCTCGGCGCAGTCCCCGCCCGCGATGACGTGGATGAGCTTTTCCGCGACCACGAGGTCGTACTCGGTCACAAAGCCCCCGCCCTTCATGTTGTTCAGGATGGCCCTGGCCATGCCCTTGAAGTTGTCCCCCATGACGGGGATTTTCACGGGATCGGGCTTCCTGTAGAATTTTTCCAGCCCCAGGACGGCCTGCCTGGCCAGGTGAATCTGGTGATCGCGGTTGATGGCGACGGGGTCCCTCCAGCGGATGAACCCGTGCTCCTTGGCCTCCACCGCGCTCGTGGCCACCTTGGCCATGCCGATGTTCTCGAACACCTTCTGGTAGAGGGTCTGCATGTTGAGGCCGTTCTCGACCGCGCCGTCGGGGATGCCCTCCGTGCAGCGCACCATCAGCTCCTTCGTGCCTCCGCCGGCCGGGATCACGCCCACCCCCATTTCCACGAGGCCGATGTAGGTCTCGCCGCAGGGGATGCACATGGCCCCGTGCATCGCGATCTCGCAGCCGCCGCCCAGCGCCATGCCCGCCGGCGCCATGACCACGGGTTTCTTGCAGTACTTCATCCGCATGTTGGCGTACTGGAAGTCCCTGACCATCTTCTCGAGAAAGTCCCACTCTCCCATCTGGGTGGCGATCAGCACCTTGAACACGTTCGCGCCCACGGAGTAGTTCGTGCCCTGGTTGGCCACGACCATTCCCCTGTAGTCCTTTTCCACCCTATCGCAGGCTTCGTAGATCAGGGCGATCATCTCGTCGTCGATCGCGTTCATCTTCGTGTGAAACTCGAAGCAGACCACGCCGTCGCCGATATCGATAATGCTGGCGGCCGTGTTTTCCTTGATGACCTTCTGCGCGGCCTTCAGGTCCTTGAGGATGATGATCCGGGGATTCTCCCCGATCTTCACGTAACCGCCCTTACTGAAATCGAAGACGTACTTGCCGTCCTCCTTTTTCACGTAAAAGGACTCGAAACCGCCCTTGAGCATCTTCTCCACCTTCTTGGGGACCTTGAGCTTCATCTTCTTCATCACCTCGACCGTGTCCCTGACGCCCAGCGCGTCCCACGTCTCGAAGGGGCCGAGCTTCTGGTTGTAGCCCCACCGCATGGCGTCGTCGATCGACGCGATGTCATCGGCGATCTCGGGAATGCGGTTCGTCGCGTAGATGAAGTTCCTGCACAGGTACTCCCTGGCCGTCTCGGCGGCGATGTCCTTGCCGTTGAAAAGGATCTTGAGCTTTTCGCCGAAGGAGCCCTCGTGCTTCTTGGCCTCGCCCACGGACTCGTACCTGGGTTTTTCGAAGGCCACGTACTCCATGGTGTTGTAATCGAGGGCCAGCTTGGTCTTCTTGCCGCCCTCCTTGACCCGCTTGTAGAAGCCCTGGCCGGTCTTGTTGCCCAGCCACTTGTTTTCGATCATCTTCTCGAAGAACGCGCTTGGCGCGAACATCTCCCTCTCCTCGTCGTCGGGCACCCCGTCGTAGAGGTTCTTCATGACGTGGTGGCCCACGTCGAGGCCGACGAGGTCGATGGTCCCGCAGATGGCGGAGCCGGGCCTCCCCAGGCCCTTTCCGATGATGGCGTCCAGCTCGGGCACGGAAAGGCCCTTGTCGACCATGAGCCTCATGGCGCTCCCCAGGTCGTAGGAGCCCACGCGGTTGGCCACGAAGTTCACCACGTCCTTGCACACGACGACGCCCTTGCCCAGGACGTCCTCGCAGAAGGACGTCATGAAATCGAGGACCTCCTTCGACGTCTTCTCGCCGGGAATGAGCTCCACGAGCTTGAGGTAGCGCGGGGGGTTGAAAAAGTGCGTGCCCAGGAACCGTTGCTTCAGCTTGTCGTTGAAGTCCGCCGAGATGTCGGCGATCCTGATGCCCGAGGTGTTGGTCGAAACGATGCAGTCCGGCCTGACGTGCCTGGCCACCTCGGCGAACAGCTTCTTCTTGATCTCCAGGTTTTCGACCACGACCTCGATGACCCAGCCCACGTCCGCCAGCAGGCCCATGTCGTCCTCGAAGTTTCCGACCGTGATCATGGAAGCGAACTTCTTCGAGTAGAAGCTTGCGGGTTTGGACTTGACGGCGTTTTGCAGGCCGCCGGCCGAAAACCTGTTTCGAAAAGCCTTGCTGTCCCTTGTCAGGCCGTTTTTCTCGTCTTCCTTGGTCAGCTCCCTGGGGACGATGTCCAGCAGCGCGCACTCGATTCCGGCATTCGCCAGGTGCGCGGCAATGCCGGCGCCCATGACTCCCGCGCCGAGTACCGCGGCTTTCTTTATCTCGTACGCCATTTTCTTCCTCCCTGAGACGAAAGTTATTATAACCACCCATGACGGGCAGGGGCGCCTTCAGGCGCCCGGAATCGGGAGGCTGAAGCCTCCCCTACCCACTCTGTTGTTTTCTAATCGCCGAACGACTCCTCGGGTATCTCGAGCGGCGTCATGTCCGCCAGCTCGATGGACTTGCACCTGGCCCGGACCTGGGCAAGGACGTTGACGGCGAAGTACTTGGCCGACGCGATCTTCCCCACGTAGAAGGCGGCGTCCGCCTTCTTTCGAACCACGTCCCGTTTCTCTCCCTTGGTCGCGGCGCCGGCCTCGCCGTAGATCCTGTCCAGCTGCTTCGCGGCCGTCTGGGCGGCGTCCATCAGCTGCCAGCCCAGAACGAAGTCGCCGAGGATCATGAGGAAGGGCCGGGCGTTGATGATGGGGACCAGGAAATTGGCCAGGTTCTGCCATGTCGCGAACTTCTGGGCGAGCAGCATGACGGCCATGTGAGCTTCCTCGAGGTGCTTGACATAGGGTTTGAGCTCGGCGTGCTTCCCGGCCCTGTCGATCGTGCCCGCGACTTCCACGAGCAGGCCCATGAAATCGGCGCCCTTTTTCCGGCCCATCTTTCTTCCCACGAGGTCCAGGGCCTGGATGCCGTTGGTCCCCTCGTACAGGCAGGCGATCTTCGCGTCCCGCAGGTACTGCTCCATGGGGTAGTCCTGGCAATAGCCGTAGCCCCCGTACACGTCGATGCCCATCGAGCAGATCTCGACGGCCTTGTCCGAGCAGTAGGCCTTGAGAACAGGCGTGAGCAGCTCGACGAACCCCAGCCACTTCTGCTTCTCATCGTCGTTTCCCGCGATTTCGGAGCGGTCCTGGCAGCAGGCCACGAAGTAGTTCATGGCCCGGATGCCTTCCACGTGCGCTTTCATCCACAGCAGCATCCTTCTGACGTCGGGATGCCGGATGATGGGGATCGACTTTGCATTGGGGTCGCGCATCTCCCACAGGTACTTGCCCTGCAGCCTCTCCCTTGCGTACTGCACCGCGTTCTCGTACGCGGCCGAGGCGTAGCCGAGGGCCTGCATCCCCACCTCCATCCTGGCCTCGTTCATCATGCTGAACATGATCTTCATGCCCTTGCGCTCCTCGCCCAGCAGCTCGCCGACGCAGCTTCCGCTCTCGCCGAAGTTCAGGGTGCAGGTGGCCGAGCCCTTGATGCCCATCTTGTGCTCTATGTTGCCGACGACAACGTCGTTGCTCTCGCCCAGCGTGCCGTCGTCGCCCACCTTGATTTTCGGGACCAGGAAAAGGGAGATGCCGTCCGTGCCCTGGGGGTCCCCCTCGATCCTCGCGAGCACGGGGTGCACGATGTTCTCGGTGAGATCGTGATCCCCCGAGGAGATGAAGATCTTGGTGCCGGTCAGGCTGAACGTGCCGTCGGGCAGCCTCACGGCCTTTGTCTTGACGGCGCCCACGTCGCTCCCCGCGCCGGGCTCGGTCAGGCACATGGTGCCGCCCCACTCGCCGTCGTACATCCTTCCCATGTACTTCTCTTTCTGCTTTTCCGTGCCGTACTTGTGGACCAGGCCGGCCGCTCCCCAGGTCAGGCCCGGATAGATCAGGAAGGAGAAGTTGGCGGCCAGGAAATACTCGGAGCAGGCCGCCCACACGACGCGCGGCATGCCCTGGCCCCCGATCTCCGGGTCCTCCGCGGCCTTGAGCCACTCGTTTTCGCAGAACATCCTGTAGGGCGCGTGAAAGCACGCGGGCGCTTTGACGACCCCGTTCTCGAACTTCACGCCTTCGCGGTCCCCGGGCATGTACGTCGGCAGAATTTCTTTCACGGCGAACTTTTCAGCCTCCTTGATCGAAATATCGACGATCTGCCTGCTGAAGTCCTGGAACTTTTCGTGCTCGAAAAGCTTTTCAATGCCCAGCTGCTCGTAGAGGATAAACAGCTGGTCTCTCGGGTTGACCAGCAAGTTGCTCATGACGGCCTCCTGACTTGCTGCGGCGGCCAGAAATTGCGGGGCGCCGCTCTTTAATGGAATGAGATTATCTATATGCCATTTAAGAGAATTACAGTCAATCGGTTTGATGATTTTTATCAGGGTTTTATGCGTTCCGGCCGCGTGAAAACGCGCCTAACAGGCTGATTCTAAACGGATAACACCGATAGGGCGGGCCGAAATAAAAATGAATGATTGTTCATTTTAATCATGAACGGCCGTTCAGGTTTATTGCTTCCGGGCGACTGAAGCCGCCCCTGCCCCGGCCGCGGCAATCTTGCATTTTTTCCGCTTTTGGTTACATTGAATACCGAATCACAAGCATGGTGGTGCCGCACGCCCTCGGCGTGCCCCGATGTAGCCGCACGCCCTCGGCGTGCCCCGATGTAGCTGCACGCCCTCGGCGTGCCCCGATTGTAGCTGCACGCCCTCGGCGTGCCCCGATTGTAGCTGCACGCCCTCGGCGTGCCCCGATGAACAGCAGGAAGACAGAGACACAATGCCAGTGAAAAAGAAAGGGGCCGCGATCAGGATACTTGTTGTTGACAACGAGGACGGCTCATGCCGCGCTTGCCGGGATGCGCTCGAGGCCGGAGGCTTCGAGGTGGAGACGCGAAAGAGCGGCCCCGACGGCCTCAAGCTGATGAAGGACCGGCCCTTTGACCTCGTGCTGTGCGCTCTTGACATGCCGCGCATGGGCGGCATCGAGGTCCTGCGCGCGATCCGGGAAAACCACCCCGGCGTACCCGTGATCGTCCTGGCGCGGGAGGCGACCGTCGAGTCGGCCGTGGAGGCGCTGAAGGGCGGGGCGGCGGATTACATGGCGCAGCCCTTCGCTCCCGGGCAGCTCGCGCAGGCCGTGGAGTCCGCGCTTGACCGGCGGGAGCTTCCGGCCGGCGGAGGCGTGGACGACGCGGCCGGGAATGTCCGCTACTCGAGCCCCGGCATCATCGGCGAGAGCGAGAAGATGCAGGAGGTTTTCAGGATGGTGGCCAGAGTGGCGGGGAGCCCGACGACCGTTCTTCTTCGCGGCGAGAGCGGCAGCGGCAAGGAGCTGATCGCCAGGGCGATCCACGTGAGCAGCCTCAGGAGGCGCGGCTCCTTCGTTGCCGTGGACAGCGGCGCCATCCCCGAGACGCTCATCGAAAGCGAGCTGTTCGGGCACGAGAGGGGCGCGTACACGGGGGCGGAGACCGCGAAAGCCGGCGCCTTCAGGACGGCCGACGGCGGCACGCTCTTTCTCGACGAGGTGGGCAACATGAGCGGGGCGGCCCAGATGAAGCTGCTTCGCGCCATCGAGCAAAAACAGGTCAAGCCGCTGGGCAGCGACACGCTCGAGGACGTGGACGTGCGCCTGATTGCGGCCACGAACCGCGACCTCGAGGCCCGTGTGAAGGAGGGGAGCTTTCGCGAGGATCTATTCTGGAGGCTCAGCGTTTTCGTCATCACCGTCCCGCCGCTCAGGGAGAGGAAGGAGGACATCGCGCTCCTGGCCATGCATTTCCTGCGCAGGTTCGCCGCGGAGGTCGGCAGGAACGTGAGGCGTTTTTCAGCCGAAGCCATGAGCAGGATGGTCAGCTACGACTGGCCGGGCAACGTGAGAGAGCTGGAAAACACCGTGCTGCGGGCAATCCACATGACCGAGGGCGCGATCATAGAGGCCGCGGACCTACCGGCAAGGGTCACGGGCTGCGCGCAAGGGGACGATTTTCCGGTCCCGCGCACGAGCAAGGAGCTGAACCGGGCGAGGAAAGAGGCCAGGGAGAAGAGCGTTGCCAAGGTGGAGCGCTTGTTCGTTCTCGAGGCGCTGGAGCGCAGCGGCTGGAACGTGACGCGGGCGTCCGACGACGTGGGCATGGCCCGCCAGAACTTCCAGGCGCTGATGCGAAAGCACGGGATAAAGGGCGCGGGAGAAAAAAATTGAACGACGTCCCGTCATACGAGCCTCCCCTGTTCCGGCCGCCGAGCGAGGCGCGGTCGCTGATTTTCCAGGTCACCTACGGCTGCAGCACGGATTCGTGCACGTTCTGCAGGATGTACAGGGGCAAGCGTTTTCGAAAGCGCCGTGAAAAGGACGTGCTCGAGGAGTTCGAGGCGGCGGCGGACCTTTACCCGCGCACGCGGCGCATTTTCCTGGCCGACGGCGATGCCCTGGCCCTGTCGGCGCGCAGCCTGCGGCTGTACGTTGAGAGGCTGCACCGGCTGTTTCCAAAACTGGAAAGGGTGTCGGCGTACGCTTCGCCCCAGAACCTGCTTCGCCGCAGGGCAAAGGACCTCGCGGCCGTGCGCGGGGCCGGGCTCGATCTCCTGTACGTCGGCGTCGAGAGCGGCAGCGCGGAGGTGCTGCGGCGCGTAGCCAAGGGCGCTGAGCCCGACCGGATCGTCGAAGCCTGCCGCAAGGCCTCGGCCGCCGGGTTCCGCACGTCCGTGACCGTCATCCTGGGCCTGGGCGGGCCCGAGCTCAGCGGGGAGCACGCGATCGAGACGGGGAAAATCCTGACCCGGTGCGGCCCGGACTACATCGGCGCCCTGACCCTCATGCTGCACCCGGGCAATGCCGGCTTTGCGAAGAATTTCGGCCGCAGCTGGCGGCCGCTGACCATCGAGGAGACGCTGAAGGAAGAGCTTGCCATGCTCGAGCACATCGCGTGCGACGAATGCGAGTTCCGCTCCAACCACGCGTCCAACTGGCTGGCCCTGAAAGGGCGGCTGCAGCGCGACCGCGGGAAGCTCACCGACCTCATCCGGGAGGTCCTGGCCGACCCCGATTCCGACATGCTGCGGCCCGACTGGATGCGCGCCCTGTAGCGCGGCCCCGTAGTGCGGCCCTTCAGGGCCCGCCCACTCATCCCTGGCGGCCCCGTAGTGCGGCCCTTCAGGGCCCGCCCACTCATCCCTGGCGGCCCGTAGTGCGGCCCTTCAGGGCCCGCCCACTCATCCCTGGCGGCCCGTAGTGCGGCCCTTCAGGGCCGCTGCCGCGGGGCTAAAGCCCCACACTACACCCATAATCCCACTTTTGCAGGCCGGGATTTCCCGCATACCGGCCTTGACTTTCATTCATTATTGGCTAATCTTGTTGTTTGTCCAAAAAGAAAGCAGGAATTCGTACGACCGGGAGCCTGTCGGAGAGATGGACCCAACAAAGAGGTATG
>JBDRLK010000073.1:0-21621 GCA_043813155.1 Pseudomonadota bacterium
TCTTCCGCGACGGCCGCGTTCACGGGATTATCAAGCCGGGCCGATACCCGCTGGAATCGAAGAATATTCCGTTTCTATCCAATCTCGTCGATCAGTTTACCGGAGGCAACCTGTTCAAGGCCGAGATATATTTTGTGCTCACGCGCGAGTTTCCCAACCTCAAGTTCGGCGGGAAGATAGGCGCGGTCGAGGACCCGAAAAGCGGCGTGCCCGTGGTGACCATGGTGCACGGCACGTTCGCCATCAGGGTCGTGGACGCCGTGAAGCTCATCATAGGGCTGGCGGGAATGGCCAGGTCCGACAACGAGGGATTCATCAACTGGTTCAGGGAGCAGACGCTCAAGGTCATCAGGGACAGGATCGCGGAGCTTCTCGTGAAAAAGCGCTGGCCCATCCTCGATGTCACGTCGGGCGCCTACACCGAGGAGATAGAGCAGGACCTCATCGCGGGCGTCAATCCCCATATTGCCGAGTACGGCGTCGCTGTTTTCAAGTGTGGAAATTTCGTCATCAGCATCCAGGACGAGGACAGGGAGAACCTCAAGAAGCTCTACACCGACGCGGCCTACGTGAGGATGGCCGGCGGCATCCAGCAGTACCAGCAGTTCGCGGGCGGCAAGGCGCTCATGGGAGCCGGCGAAGGCATGGCCAAGGGAGGCGGCGAAGGAGACGGGGGCGGGGGCGGGGGCGGGGGCAACGCGGTCCTGGGCGGCGCGGGGCTCGGCGTGGGATTCGGCCTTGCCCAGATGTTCGGACAGCAGGCCCAGCAGCAGCAGCAGGGAGGCCAGCCTCCCCAGCAGGGGGGGGCGCCCCAGCAGCCGCCCGGTTATCCCCAGCCATCGAGCCAGGGCGGCGCACCGGCAGCCGGCGCTTCCGCGGCGCTCGTGGCGTGCACGGGGTGCGGGGCGAAGGTCGCGCCCGGAAAATTCTGCGCCGAATGCGGCAAACCGCTGACGCCCAAGAAGAAGTTCTGCCCCCAGTGCGGGGCGGAGGAGACTTCCGACGCCAAGTTCTGCAGTGAATGCGGAAAGAAGTTTGAATAGCCCCGGGGCGAGCCCTTCATGCCGGAAGAAACCGTCCTTCATTTTGTCATTCCCGACAACCTTGCCGGAGAGCGAATCGACAGGGTTGCCGCTTTTCTTGCAGGGGGTGAGCTCACCAGGTCGAAGGTTCGCAGGCTGATCGACGAGGGCAGCCTTCTGCTCAACGGGTCCGAGGCCAGGAGGCCGTCGCAGAAAGTCGCAGCCGGCCAGAAGCTGGACATTTTCATTCCCCCTCCTCCCCCCTCCGGGCTCATTGCGCAGGACATCCCGCTCGCAATCGTTCATGAAGACGGCGACCTGATCGTGCTCAACAAGCCCTCCGGCATGGTCGTGCATCCGGCGGCGGGGAATCACGACGGGACACTGGTCAACGCGCTTCTTTTTCACAACGCCGCGATAAGCGGGGGGGAGCCCGGCCGCCCCGGCATCGTGCACAGGCTGGACAAGGACACGAGCGGCCTGATGCTGGTGGCGAAGAATGAGAAAACCCATGCGCTCCTGTCGGCCATGTTCGCGTCAAAGAATGTCTCGCGCCAATACGAGGCGCTGGTCTTCGGCCGCCCGCCCGGGGAGGGCGTCATTGACACTCCGTACGGCAGGAGCCCGCGGGACAGGAAAAAATTCACCGGCAGGGTAAAGAGCGATCGCAAGGCCGTCACGCGCTTTCGCAGGGAAGAATATTTCGAGAAGGCCGATGTTTCACGCGTGCGGCTGATCCTCGAAACCGGAAGGACGCATCAGATCAGGGTGCACATGAGCGAGTCGGGCTGGCCGGTCATCGGGGACGGCGTTTACGGCAAATCACACACGCCCGCGGGCCTCAGGGGCATCCTCGAGCCCGTGGACCACACCCTCCTGCATTCGGGCAGCGTTGCATTCGTCCATCCCACGAGCGGACAGTGGCTGGAATTCAGCGCAGACCCCGAAAAGATCTTCCTCGACACGGCAGAGAAATTGCAATATTTGTAGTGCGATGCTTTAGCCCCGCGATGCTTTAGCCCCGCGATGCTCTCGACATCGGGCACGCCGAGGCGCCATGGGCTAAAAACATGGAAGGAAATTTGAAATGGGGCGGCACAATATAATAATAATGAAACAACAAATCGAAAATATTGGTGTGGGCATGATAGAAGGGCTGGGAGGCTTCCACCAGGCCGGCCGAATCCGCCTTTAGATTCTTCCCGCTCAACATCAACGCTTTTTACGTAAAAAATCGACGAAAATTATGCCACAAAGTCACAAAGTCACAAAGGGTCACAAAGAAAATAATTTCTTTGTGCCTTGGTGTCTTCGTGGCAAAAACATTTGGTTGCGGCTTTGCCGCCACTAGATAATAATATGAGTTAAAACACTATGAAATCTTTTCACACCATGGAAAAAATTACCTCGATTTTTCGAGGTTCACGCATTTACAGGCCTTTTTCACGCCATTTATGGTCATATTTTCACAAAACAGGGCCATCGAGCATGGCATTGAAGTTGCTAAATGAAGGAGAGAAGAAGTGAGTAAAACAGTGAAACCATCCAAATTAACCACACTTTTCGCGGTCTTCTTCCTGGTTTCGAGCTGTGAATTCCTGGATTCGCAGGAGCAGGGAGGGGCCGGCCGGGCTGCGGAAACAGGCGTCGCTCTTTTCAACGAGGACCAGTGCTGCCGGGACTCGTCGTACTGCCAGGACGGCGAGTGGTGCAACGGTTACGAGCTTTGCAACTGCTGGGGCGAGTGCATACCGGGCAACCCGCCCGACTGCAGCTCCGACAATATCTGCGACGAAGGCTCATGCAACGAGGGCCTCGACATGTGCGAGTACATTCCCATCCCCAACTGCTGCATCACGGTGGAGGACTGCAGGGACGGCAACCCGTGCACCCTGGAGGACTGCGTCGACAACCAGTGCGAGTACACGGCGCTTGCCGAGGGAACGGCCTGCGACGCGGACACGTTCGAGTGCACGCTGGACGAATGCCGCGGCGGCTCGTGCTTTCACGGCATTGACGTGGGCGCCCCGTGCAGGTTCACCGGCGACGCGTGCTACAACCCGGGCGAGTGCCTGGCCGACGGCCTGTGCGGGCCGGGGGCGCTTCACCCGCCGGGCAACGACACCTGCGACGCTGCCGTGGCCATGACCCTGAGCGACATCGGGTACTGCTGCCAGATCAGCTCCACGGCCTGCGCCACGAACACGGCCCAGGGCTTCTGCGGCGGCGCTGGAAACCCGGACGTGTTCTACGTGCTCCAGTTCGCCGTTTCCCCGAGCCTTTACCAGCTGTATTCCTACAACTTCACGCTCAACGCGGAATTCAACTCCATCATGCACATACGGCGCGACTGCCCGGATCCGAACACCGAGGTGGGATGCAACGACGACTGCGTCTCGAACCCGATCCTGAACTGCGGTTTTTACGACCTCGACGCCACGGACTCGGCCGTCACGGTCCAGCCGCAGCCCGCGGGCACGAACCAGTCCTTTTACGTTGCCGTGGACGGGCGGGGCGGGGCCAGGGGCGATTTCAAGCTCGAGGTCCAGAAGGTCATCCACGCGAACAACCCCTGCAAGACATGGAGGGACAACATCAAGGTCGTGGACGCCACGGACAAGGGCACCTACAGGGGAAATATCAACGGGTACGTCAATGACCTCATTGTGTCCGGCGTCTGGCTGAAGACACCGAGCCACAGCGGGGCGACCGCCTCGTTCGACTGGCCGGCCAGGGCATGGTTCAAGCTGCAGCCGGACGTGGCCACGGCCTACACGATCTGGACCGACGAGGTGACGCCGGCCACGTATTTCGACTCGGTCATCGGTGTGTGGGACAACTCGCTCGTTCGGGGGTGCGACGGAACGAAAACGTACATCAGCTCGGCCCACATAGCCGGCAGGAACTCGCGCACCGAGGTCAACGTTCTCGTTCCGGCGGGAAAGACGTACCTCGTGGGGATTTCCTCGTACGACCGGCCGGTGAGCGGCAATTACGTGGTGCATTTCGACTAGCCGGCCGGAATGGCGGGGTTTGCGGGGACAAACGAAAACTGAAGCGGTGGTCTTAGGAAATAGTAAAACATAAGGACAAACAATCATGAAAAGAACTCTCCTATTTCTCCTCCTTTTGCCGCTGCCGGCCGCCGTGACGGGCTGCGAGGGCATGTTCGGAGACAGCGGCGCGGGCGCGGGCCGCGCGGGCACGACGGTGTTCGCGGAGGAGGACTGCTGAACGAGCCACCTTGAGTGCCAGGATGGGCACTGGTGTAACGGGATCGAGTACTGCAACTGCTGGGGCGTGTGCCTTTCCGGGACCCCGCCGGACTGCAATGACGGCGATCCAACGACGGTCGACGAGTGCGTGGAGACCTACGTGGGCACGCCCGGCGTCAGGGGCAGCGGAGGCGAGACCGGCGTCAACGGAGAGATCGGCGAAGGGTACTGCGATCACACGTGGATAGGCCTCGCCTGCGAAGAGGACGAGGAATGCGACGACCGCGACGCGTGCACCGAGGACCTGTGCGTGACCGGCTGGTGCGCGTACGAGAGCATCGTGGACAGGGGCGACTGCGACGACGGCGACCCGTGCACGGCCGACATGTGCGACGAGGTGCAGGGGTGCGTCCACAACGCGCTGCAGAACTGCTGCGTGGCGGACGCGGACTGCGACGACGAGACGGAGTGCACGAACGACACGTGCAACACCGTCACCAACGCATGCGAGTACACGGCCAACGGCGGCGACAGGTGCACCTACTCGGACGAGTGCTACACCGGCCTCTGCGGCGACGACGGCCTGTGCTATCCCGACGAGCTTCTCGTGCCGATCAACGACAAGTGCGACAACCCGACCGAGATCACGCTCAGCGATATCGGCGAGGCCTGCCAGATATCGAGCACCATGTGCGCGGTGCACGATTACCAGGCCAGCTGCGAGAGGGGCTGGAGCGCGGACATGGTCTACAGCTTCACCGTCCCGCCCGGCATAGGCTGGCAGGACACGAAAAAGGGAATCGAGTACGCGAGCAAGCAGCACGCCACGTGCCACATCACGGACGGCGACGCGGTCGGCTGCTGTGTCATCAACTGGTGGGAATATTCCTTCAATTTCCCGGCGAACGGAAACTACTGGGCCGGCGCCGAGACGACCAACTACGACTTGGACCTCTCCATGCAGGGCATCGTGCACCAGGTCAAGGTGTACATCGACGGCGCCTACAGGGGAGAGTTCAACAACCCGGCCACCATGCCGGAGCACCAGTTCGGCAGCGCCTACCTGGGCTGGGTGACGGCGGGCGCGCACACGGTCCGCTTCAACTGGGTCAACGACTGGTACAGTGACCCCCTCGATTCAAACATCAAGATCCACGGCGTCTGGGTCCAGGAGGACAAGTCCATCTACCAGATGTACTCGTACAACGTGGTCCTGGACGGGGAGGACTTCAACACCTCGCTCTATGCCATGGACAGGTGCGGAGACCGCAATACCGAGTACGCCTGCAACGACAACTGCTCCAACACCTCGATCCTGGACTGCGACGTTTACGGCCTCGGCCTGTTCGACTCGGCGCTGACCGTCACGCCGTTCCCCGTGGGCTTCAGCCCCACGCTGTACTTCACGGTGGACGGCAGGGCCGGGGAGCGGGGGGACTTTGAGTTTAAATTTAAAAGGGTCATCCACAACAACAATCCCTGCCTCGTGGAGCAGGACAACATCCTCAGGGTGGACGCCACGAAGGGCGGCATGTACAGGGGCAATATCAACGGCTACCTCAACGACGTTATCGACGATGACCGCCAGTGGTTCAGGACGCCGTGCCACGACGCGGCGCTGTCAACGGGCTCGGACTGGCCGGCCCACGCGTGGTTCATGCTCGCGCCGAAGGTGGACACCACGTACACCATCTGGACGGACGAGGAGACGCCCCTTACCTGGTTCGACACGGTCATATCGGTCTTTGACAATACCATGGGCATGGGGTGCAGCTCGAGCAGCGAGCGGCGGTACCTTGGCCAGTGCGCCCACCTCGACGGCCAGAACGGCCCCGGCAACCCGACGAGGCTGACCCTCACGGTGCCGGCGGGCCGCTACTACATGGTCGGCATCTCGGCCTACGAGAGGCCCACGGCCGGCAACTACATCGTCCACTTCGACATCGGCGGCATGAGCGTTCCAGCGTCGTGCGCGGACCAGAAGTCGAGGTACCCGTCCAGCACGGACGGCATCTACACGATCGACCCGGACGGCGGCGGCGGGGTCGCGCCGTTCCAGGTGTACTGCGACATGACAACGGACGGCGGCGGGTGGACGCTCGTGCTGCTGAGCAACAGGGCGGTCAGCGGGTGCCCGAGGCCCACGTGGGACCAGGCGGTCAACAACGTGAACTACAACGGGGCCCTGTCCACGAACCTGTCGAGCTTCGACATGTTCATGGGCGTGAGCTTCTGGAACCAGGTGGCGCCGGGCGGCGACATGAGGCTGGACATGGGCTCGGGCCCGGGGAGCCTGTCGCACAGGGCGTACTACGACTTCAGCCTTCTTCCGGGAAGCAACTACCAGCTGAGCATGTCGGGCGAGAACGTGACGATCCGTACCACGGGCACGGGAACCTCGGGCATGTTCAGCTACCACAACGGCAGGCAGCTCACGACGTACAACTCGGACCACGACGCCAACGGAGGAAACTGCGCGACCTATTACAACAACGCGGCCTGGTGGTACGGCAGCTGCTGGTCCGGAAGTTTCTGGGGACAGTGCGGCGCGGGCACGTACCAGGACGCGCCCTACTGGTATTCCAGCGTGAGCGAGTACTGGAACCACGGGTCCATCTGGGTGAAATAAGAAAGTGAAGAGATGTGGAAAAATTAAATTCTTTGTCTTATGGAAATAACAATTATAATAAACAGGGTAACATGAAAAAAGCACTATGGATGATTTCACTGGCAGCGTTTTTATGCGGCTGCGGTCCAGCGGACGGCGGTCCGGGGGCCGGCGGCGGCGGCAACGTGGGGCAGCAGCTCTTTGCCGCGATCAACTGCACCACGTCGCTCGAGTGCCAGGACGGCATCTGGTGCAACGGCATCGAGTACTGCGGGTGCGTGGGGGAGGACTGCCACAAGTGCCTGCCGGGCTTCCCCGTGAGCTGCGACGACAACAACCCCTGCACCGTGGACAACTGCATCAACGACACCATCGGGACGCCGGGATCGGAAGGCGTGCCGGGCGAGATCGGCGTGGGCCATTGCAATCACCTGTACATCTGCGAGTTCTGCCGGGACGATTACGACTGCGACGACCACGACGTGTGCACCTTCGACGCCTGCATCGCCGGCAGGTGCCAGCACGACCCCGACGACTGCAATGACGGCAACATATGCACCATCGACACCTGCGACCGCGAGGACGGCTGCACGAACGAGCTCGTCGACGGCTGCTGCAACTCGGACCTGGACTGCGATGACGGCGTGCACTGCACGGCCGACACGTGCAACATGTCCTCGCACAGCTGCGAGTTCGACGTGGTCGTGGGCCTCGCGTGCGAATACACGACCAACGAGTGCTACGACCCGGGCCAGTGCCGGCGCGACGGGCTCTGCGGCCCGGGCCCGCTTCACGCGCCGGCCAACGACACGTGCGACGACGCCATCGACATCGTGCTCAGCGACATCGGCGAGGCCTGCGTCACGGGGGACACCACGTGCGCGGCCCACGACTACTCCAGCTCCTGCGGCGGCGGAGGCGAGCCGGACCTGGCCTATACCTTCAGCTTCGACGTGGGCAGCGAGTACCAGCTGTACTCCTACGACGCCACGCTCAAGGCTGATTTCGACCCCATCCTGTACGCGCAGGGAAGCTGCGGCAACGTCGTTTCGCAGATCGAGTGCAACGACAACTGCATGGCCCACGACACGATCGACTGCGACGAGTACGGCCTGGGCCTGCTCGAGTCGGCGGTCAAGATCCCGCCCTACGCGGTCGGGACGCACCGGACCATCGCCTTCATGGTCGACGGCAGGGGAGGGGACAGGGGCTGGTTCCAGCTGCAGCTGCACAAGGTGCTTCACAAGAACAACCCCTGCCACTACGCGTTCGACGACGGCAAGAGGGTCGACGCCACGTACGGCGGGGAGTTCAGGGGCAACGTCAACGGGTACATCAACGACATGATCACCGACGACTACGTGTGGCTCAAGACGCCCTGCCACGCCGGCGAGTCGGCCAACTCGGACTGGCCGGCCTATGCCTGGTTCGTCCTGAACCCGCCGCTCAACACCACCTACTGCATCGAGACGGACGAGCAGACCCCGGAGACCTGGTTCGACACCGTGATCAGCGTCTGGGACAACACGTTCCCCACGGGCTGCAGGGGTTTCAAGCTCTACCAGGACTGCGCCCACCTGGAAGGTCAGGACGCTGCGTCCAACCCCACGAAGCTGGAGGTGACCGTGCCCGGCAACGCCGTTTTCATGGTCGGCATCTCCACCTACGGCAGGCCCACGTCGGGCAACTACAAGGTCCACTTCAACACGTACCCCTGCGGCGTGGCGGAGAGAAACCCGACCTCCTGCCTGGACCAGCACGAGATGCGGCCGTCGGACCCCAGCGGGTTCTACCTTATCGACCCGGACGGGAGCGGCGGCAGGGACCCGTTCTACGTCTACTGCGACATGCAGACCGAGGGAGGAGGCTGGACCCTGGTGGCGAGCTATGCGAACAACGCCTACGGCTGGGCCCAGTCAAGCTCCTGCAACGCGCTGTACGGGGTCAGCTGCACAACGGCGGCGCAGCAGGCCGCGGCCGACGCCCTGAGGACCACGATGAGAAACCGCTTCAGGACCACGGGCACGTTCAATTCCATTTCCGACATCGGGGCGCAGGACGTGGTCCTGCAGTCCTACTCCACGGTGCCCTTCACCCAGATGATGCTCCAGAGCCCGGCCCCTGCGTCGTGCGCGACAATGGGCGGAATACAGTCCGGGAGCTCCTGCTACCGCCAGTTCACCTCGCCGCTGCTGTGGCTGGCCGCGAGGGACGCGTGCGTGTCCTGGGGCGGGCACCTCGTCACGATCGCCAACGCGGTGGAAAACGAGTTCGTGAGGGCGAACTTCGCGGCGGTGACGGGCGACGCCCCCTGGATCGGCTTCAACGACATCGCCGTGGAGGGGACCTTTGTGTGGGTGACGGGGGAGCCCGTGACCTACACGAGCTGGAACGGGGGAGAGCCCAACAACGTCAGCGACGAGGACTACGTGCACATGTACTCCAACGGAATGTGGAACGATTGCCGGGACGCGTGCGGGGCCCGCTCGTACGTGTGCGAGTACGACTCGGCATCGAAACAGTACATCGCGTACAACATTACCGCGGACAGTGTGGCCGCGTTTTACAACGGCAATCTTTACGCCGGGAGCAATGCCCTGGATTTCGACAACTATACGATTCAGAGCTACGGCGGTGTGGGCCAGGACATCAATCCCGCGAATTTCGCGGTCCAGGATGACGGCTATACGCTCAGGATGTGGGGCAACAACTGGAAAGCCATAGCGTACACTTACAACGTGACATCGAGGACAATGCTGGAATTCGATTTCAAGAGCGACGGGGCCGAGGGGGAGATCAACGGCGTTGCCCTTGACGAGGACCTTGCCATCACTCCCGAAAGGCTGTTCAAGGTCTACGGCACCCAGAGCTGGGGAATCCTGGATTACGATAACTACAGCGGAAGCAGCTGGAAGCACTATAGCATTCCGGTAGGGCTGTATTACACGGGCACCATGCGCTACATCGGATTTTCCAACGATGCCGACGCCGGGCAGGCTACCAGCGTTTATTTCAGGAACATCAGGGTGCACGAAGGGGACGTCATGGCGTGGCCGCCTTCTTCCACGAATGTTCCCACTGCTGTCAACCGCTGCGGAAATCTTAACATCGCGTTCATCCAGGAGGACTCGGACAGCAGCTACTACGACAATTGGCACAGCTTCAGCGCTGGCCCGATGTGGCAGAGCGTGAGCAACAACACCTGCCCGTACGACGACATCGCCGGCAGGTGGAGCACGCGCAAGCTCGGCGGCCAGGATGCGCCGGTGAGCTCGCATCTTCTGTGGTTTGTAAAGTAGTTTGATATTGAGATAAAATTGAAGTAAGAATAGAGGTGGATTTTAAAAAGAAAATCTGGTAGCTTGGAGGGCATTATAAACTCACTGAGGAGGTTATCATGAAAGAACTTTTGATCCTGTGCCTGTTTGTGCTTGCCGCGTTTGCTTTCGGGTGTGACGGCAATGGCGGCGATGACTGCAGCTCGGACAACTGCAGTCTGCCCTGCAGGTGCGTCAGCAACGAGTGCGTGTGCCCGGCCGACGCGGATGCGGACAGCGACACTGACGTGATTGACGACCGGCCCGCGGACGGGGACGATGCAGTGGAGGGCGACGTGCCGACCGACCAGGTGACGGACGGCGACTCGGTTGCGCCGGACACCGTGGACGACACGATGGAGGACGGCGACGTGGAAGAAGAGGAGGCCTGCGAGCAGACCTGCGAGGAGAACGAGGACTGCGACGACGACAATGTCTGCACCGAGGACTGGTGCGCGCCGATCACCGGGTGCTGCCAGTCTTTCACAGAGGGGCTCAACTACACCAACTGCGGCGACGAGACGTTCTGCAACGGCCTGGACTACTGCCTGGACGGCGACTGCGTCCGCGAGGAGGCGTGCTCGTCCCTGCCCGAGTGCGGTCCCTGCGCCACCGAGTACTGCAACGAGGGCCTGGGAATATGCGAGTGCACGCCCAAGTCCGAGGGCGAGTCCTGCGACGACGGGTACTGGTGCACGGGCCAGGACAACGTGTGCGACGCCGACGGCAACTGCATGTACGCGTGGCCCTGCCCGGTGTTCCACGAGAACCCGTGCATGCAGTACGCGTGCAACGAGGAAGAGGAGGAATGCGTTGAAGAGGCGAAGGCCGACGGCGAGAATTGCTCGGACGACGACCCGTGCAACGGCACCGAGTTCTGCAGGGACGGCGAGTGCAGCGAGTCGCTCCGGGCCTGCATCGACGGCGACCCGTGCACCGAGGACCTGTGCGACGAGGACACGGGCGGCTGCATCGTCCCGGCGCCTGCGATCGAGGGCTGCGACTACTGCACCGACCCCTCGGTGTGCGACGACGACAACATCTGCACGTCCGACTACTGCTGGACCATCGACGACGGCGATCCGCAGTGCGAGCACCTTTTGATGCCCACGTGCATACCGTGATGAGTGATGAAGGGCGTGATGACAGGCATCACGTTCTTGACGGATAAACGGATGGCAGTGTGAATTCGAGATAATAGGAGCCTTATTATGAAAAAAAATCGTTTTGGAAACCTCGTTGTTTGCATGATTGTCTCGGTCTTTATGCTCACCTGCGAGCATGGAGGATCGGAAAATCCGGAGCAGCAGGCGCTTGCCGCCCAACAGGAGGCCCTGAAGCAGGCGGCCCCGGGCGAGCCCATGATCGTGGTCGACTACGGGAGGGCCGATCCGGGGGACAGGGAGGTCGATCCCGGCCTCCTGGGCGACTGCAGGCTCGGGGCGGACTACCCCTGCGGGACCTGCGACCCGGCCTGCAGGACCGAGGGGCTTCTCGACCCGGCGACCGACCCTGAAGCGATCAAGGACGGGCTTTCCCCGAACCCGGACGGCCCGGGCGTGATCCTGGGCCGCGACCTGATCGACGCGGCCTACGCGTGGATCTCCCACTACAATATCGGCCAGGTCTCAAAAATGGACCTTCGAAGCGGCGACTGCATTGCCCGCTACAGGGTAGGCATATGGGGAACCAGCGCCGACAGCCCGTCGCGCTCCACCGTGGACGGCAACGGCAATGCCTACATCGCCAACCGGGCCTACAGCAGGACAGGGAGCGTGACCAAGATCGCGGGCGACCAGCGCTTCTGCAACAAGGGAGGCGACGGCATCCTCCAGACGTCCACCTCGTGCAGCAACGTGCTTGCGCTGGGCGCGGACGAGTGCGTGCTGTGGAACAAGCAGCTTCCCGAGGCAGGCACCTGCGGCGACGGCAGCATGCGCGGCATGGTCGTTGACTTCGGCGACGATGCGCACCGCGAGGGCTACCCCTGGGGAGGCTCCACGTGCTCCCCTTACAAGTTTTTCAGGCTCAACCCGGACAACGGGGCCGTCCTGGACACGGTCCAGATCAACATCCCGCCCTACGGCGCTTCCATGGACTCCGAGGGCTGGATCTGGTCCACGTGCTGGGGTTGCGGGGACGGCGCGATCCAGGCCTTCCACTCCCAGACCAAGGTCGTGGCTTCGACAATCAGCAAGCCCTACAGCCCGTGCGGGCCGGGCTGGGGCTACGGCATCACGGTGGACCTGCACGACAGGATCTGGGTGGGCTCGTGGTACAACTCGTCCGGCAGGCCCTGCAGGTTCGACCCTCTTACCAGCACGTGGTTCTCGCCCCCGGGCACGGCCATGAACTGCGCGGGCCACAGGGGAATCGCCGTTGACTTTGAAGGCGACATGTGGTCGGCCTGCTGGCAGTACGGAAGGGTCTGGCGCTTCGATTCCGACACCGGCGGGGACCAGCAGTCCTACAGCGTCGGCTGCAACCCCCTCGGCGTGGGCGGCGACCCGTTCGGCAAGATCTGGATCGCGAACGCCTCGTGCCAGAGGGCGACGAGGATCGACCCGGCCACGGGGTCCTGGGAAACGTTCACAACGGGAAGCGAAGCCTCCTACACCTACTCCGACTTCACGGGCATGCAGAGGGCCCTCAGGAACCCGACGGGCTACTGGCACAGGGTTTTCGAGAGGTGCGACGCAACGCCCATGGACAAGTGGGGCGAGGTCAGCTGGGACATCACGACGCCTTCGAACAGCGTGGTGACCATCTTCGGAAGGAGCGCCGACGATGAGGCTGACCTGGCCACGGCGCCCGAGGTGACGCTGGCCATCGTTCCGCCCTCGGCGCCGCCCAAGGACCTGGAGCCCCTGTTCTCGGACGCCCGCGTGTACCTGGGCAAGTACCTGAAGATCACGGTCACCATGGAGCAGAGCACGGACGGCCAGTCCCCGGTTTTCGTCGGGCTGTACACGACGTACAAGTGCTATTAGCCGGCCGGGTGCCGGCCCAGGCCACGCGCCGGTCGAGGGGATGGGTAATGATCAGGGGAGCCTCTTCCAGGGGCTCCCCTTTGGTGCATATGGGCGCCATGTTTTTTCGAGGTTTTCCAGGGCGCAAAAAGCGCCCGGGCCTTACAGGAGGAAAAATGACAGACCTGCTGAAGAAAATCACGCTTCTTTGCCTTGCGGCCCTGCTCGCTTCATGCAGCTGCTCGGACGACGGCGACGAGGGGGACGCAGAGACCGATGCGGACGTGCCCGTGGAAGGCGCGGTGTGCGGCAACGGTGAGAAAGAGGGAGACGAGCAGTGCGACCAGGGGGCGGAGAACAGCGACACGCTGCCGGACCGCTGCAGGGAGGACTGCACGTGGTACCGCTGCGGCGACGGCGTGCGGGACACGGGCGAGGCGTGCGACGACGGGAATGATATTGACGACGACAATTGCACGAACGCGTGCAGCCTTGCCTCGTGCGGAGACGGCGAGGTGGACGAAGGCGAGGACTGCGACGACGGCAACGACGTCAACACGGACGCGTGCCTCAGCACGTGCATCGACGCGAGCTGCGGCGACGGGTTCCTCTGGGACGGCGAGGAGGAGTGCGAGCCCCCGGAAGAGGAAGAGTGGTGCGACGAGGATTGCGGCAGCAGGAGGGTGTGCGGCGACGACTGCGCATGGGGCGAGTGCGACCCGCCCCTCTCCACGTGCGACTGCGTTCCCGAGGACGAGGTGTGCAACGGCGAGGACGAGGACTGCGATGAGCTGATCGACGAGGATTTCGAATGCGCCCTGGGCTCGCGCGTCGACTGCATCACGACCTGCGGCCTGAACGGCAGGAAACTGTGCGGCAGCGACTGCACGCTGGGGGGCTGCTGCACCGACTACGAGGTGTGCAACAACGTGTGCGACGATGACTGCGATCCCACGACCGTGGAGCCGGCCATCACGCTGCTCGGAACGACGGCGGCGTACGACAAGGCGCAGAGAGTCGTGGTTGTCGGCGATTTCGCCTACGTGGCCGATTACGGCGGGGGCCTCGTGGTCGTGGACATAACCGATCCCGAGAGCCCGACGGTGGTGGGCGTGTATGACAGCGCCGGCAGCGCCAGGGACGTGGCCGTGGCCGGCGGCTACGCCTACCTGGCCGACGGCATCGACGGCCTGAAGATCATCGATATCACCAACCCTGCCGACCCCTCGTTCAAGGGGGAGATCGGCATGCCCGACACGGCATGGGGAGTCGATGTTTCCGGCCATCACGCGTTCGTGGCCTGCGACGAGGAGGGGCTGCAGTCGGTCGATGTTTCCGACCCGGAAAACCCGGCGATCGTCGGCTCGGTCGACACCACGGGCAATGCCTACAAGATCCGCCTCAGGGACGATTATGCGTACGTGGCGGACTACTGCGGCGGCGCGTACATCATCGACGTGTCAAACCCGAGGAGCCCCGGTATCGAGTCCATGTACGACACGCCGGGGCATTGCGAGGACGTTTACCCCAGGGGCGATTATGCCTATGTTGCGGACGGCGACAGGGGTTTGATGATCCTGAACATAAGCGATCTTCGTTTCCCGACACTGCTCGGGACGGTCGACGCCGACGGCTGGCTCAAGGGCGTTGCCCCTGCCGGCAATTACGTCATAGGCGTCAACGCGAAGATAAGCCCCACGGAAGGAACCCCGGGCCTCGTGGTCATGGACGTGCGCTCGCCGTCCTCACCGTCCGTGGCTGACACGTACGAGACCGAGGAGTTCGCGCACGGCGTGTTCCTTGTGGGCGGCCTGGCTTATGTTTGCGAGACCGACACGGGGCTGGATGTATTCTCGCTCTGCTTTCCGTCGCTTTAGCAGCGGATGCGGGGGAGCCTTCCCTACCCGACGGGGGTAGGGGCGACTTCAGTCGCCCGGCCGGACGAATGGTGAGAAGATGGAAGAAAAGAAAAAATGAAACTAAATAAAAGGAGTGGTGCCATGAAAGCGAAAAATATCTTCCGCCTGATCGTCTGCCATGCCGTCATGCTGTGCGTGCTCACCTGCGAGCACGGGGGGCGGACGGACATGGAGGCGCAGGCGCCTGCCGGGGAGAAGACATCTTTCATGCAGGCGGCACTGGACGAGTCTCTTCCCGCTCAGGATCGAACGGCCGTTGATTCGGAAGGCAGGGAGGTCGACCCCGGCCTCCTGGGCGACTGCAGGCTGGGGGCGGACTACCCCTGCGGGACCTGCGACCCGGCCTGCAGGACCGAGGGATTGCTCGACCCGGCGACCGATCCCGAAGCGATCAGGGACGGGCTTTCCGAGAACCCCGACGGCCCGGGAGTGATTCTCGGAAGGGACCTCATCGACGCGGCCTACGCGTGGATTTCTCATTATAACATCGGGCAGGTCTCCAAGATGGACCTTCGAAGCGGCGACTGCATTGCAAGGTACAAGGTCGGGCTCTGGGGCACGGGGTCGGACAGCCCGTCGCGCTCCACGGTTGACGGAAACGGCAATGCCTACATCGCCAACAGGGGCGGCAACCCGGGCAGCCTGACGAAGATTGCGGGCGATCAGCGCTTCTGCGACAAGGGGGCGGACGGGATCCTCCGGACATCGACGTCGTGCAGCAATGTTCTTCCCGTCAAGGGCCAGCCGGGGGACGACGAGTGCGTCCTGTGGACGAGGAGCTTTCCCGGCGAGCAAGGGGCGAGAGGCATTGTCATTGATTTTGGCGACGATGCGCACAGGGAAGGCTACCCGTGGGTGGGGCTGACGCACCCGTACAGGAGCTCTCACCAGTACAATTTCTACAAGATCGATCCCGACACGGGCGCCACTCTCGACACCGTTGTCGTTGACGGGATGCCCTACGGGGCTTCCATCGACAGTGAAGGCTGGATCTGGATCACGGATGTCGAGGGGTACTGGTATGGGTTCAGGCCCGACGGGGCCATTCAGGCCTTCCATTCCGTGACGAAAGTCAAGACGGCCATGATTCCCAAGCCGAGCGGCACGTGCGGGCCGGGGTTCGGGTACGGCATCACGGTCGATTTGCACGACAGGATATGGGTCGGCTCCTGGTACAACTCGAGCGGCAAGCCCTGCAGGTACGACCCTCTTACGAGCTCCTGGTTCTCGCCGCCCGGCACGGCCATGAACTGCGCGGGCCACAGGGGCATTTCCGTTGACTTCGAAGGCAACATGTGGTCGGCCTGCTGGCAGTACGGAACGGTCTGGCGGTTCAACTCGGACGACGGCGGGGACCAGCAGTCTTTCATCATCGGCTGCGGGCCGCTCGGCGTGGCCGGCGACCCGTTCGGCAAGGTATGGATCGCGAACGCCTCGTGCCAGAGGGCGACGAGGATCGACCCGGAAACAGGCTCCTGGGACACGTTCACAACGGGCAGCGGCGAATCCTACACCTACTCCGACTTCACGGGCATGCAGAGGGCCCTGCGCAACCCGACGGGCTACTGGCACAGGGTCTTCGAGCGCTGCGACGCAACGCCCATGGACAAGTGGGGCGAGATCAGCTGGGACATCACAACGCCTTCGAACAGTGTCGTGACCATCTACGGCAAGAGCGCCGACGACCCGGGCGACCTGGACACGGCGCCCGAGGTCACTTTGGCCATCGTTCCGCCCTCGTCGCCGCCCAAGGACCTGGAGCCGCTGTTCTCGGACGCCCGCGTGTACCTGGGCAAGTACCTGAAGATCACGGTCACCATGGAGCAGAGCTCGGACGGGCAGTCCCCGGTTTTCGTCGGGCTGTACACGACGTACAAGTGTTATTAAAGCCCGCCGCCTCCACCGCCGCCGCCTGCTGGTTCCGCCGCCGCCTCTTCCACCTCCCATGGCTTTTGGCCCCACCTCCTCGGCCGCACCCGCCTGCTGGCGATTGGCCGATGCGTCCCGGTCGCCGGGAAAACCGTTCTTGTATATGGGAAAAATGCATGTATAATAATCTTTCAAGCGTGAGCAAAAGTGCAATGAAGGAGGAAGAACAATGAACGCACTGCTGAAAAGAATCGCGATTCTCTGTCTCGGTCTTCTGATGACGGCCGCTGCGGGATGCGACGGGAACGGAACGTCGGGCGACACGGGGGAGGACTCCGAGGCCGATGCGCCCGAGACCTGCGGGAACGGCGTGGTCGACCCGGGCGAGGAATGCGAGCCCGGCGACACCGAGGGCTGCGAGTCGTCCTGCGACCCGCCCATCGACAGCCAAAGGGTCTGCAGCGACCGGTGCGAGTGGGAAGACTGCGACCCCGACCCCGACCTGTGCTGCGACCCGGAAGCCGAGGAGGTCTGCAACGGCGAGGACGACAACTGCAACGACGAGATCGACGAGGATTTCGAGTGCGCCATGGGCTCGGCCGTGGAGTGCGTGACGGAGTGCGACCTGGACGGGACGAGAACCTGCGGCAGCGACTGCTCGCCGGGCGACTGCTGCGCCGGTTTCGAGGTGTGCGGAAACGACTGCGACGATGACTGCAATCCCGATACGCTGGAGACCGAGCTGACACAGCTCGGCGCCGGCCCCACCACGCACGAGGCCCAGAGGGTCGCGGTGAGCGGCGATTACGCCTACCTGGCCGATTACGAAGGCGGGCTTGCCGTGATGGACGTCGGCGACCCCTCGAGCCCGTCCCTCGTCGGCACCTATGACAGCAACGGCAGCGCGAGGGACGTTGCCGTGGACGGCGATTACGTTCTGCTGGCCGACGGCATCGGCGGGCTGAAGATCATCGATGTTTCCGACCCGTCCGACCCGGTCCTCGAGGGGACCGGGGGAACGCTGGCCACGGCCTGGGGCGTGGACGTTGCCGGGGATTTTGCCTACGTGGCATGCGACGACCAGGGATTGCAGGTGTTCAACGTTTCGGACAGGGCGGACCCGAGAAAGGTGGGCTCCGCGGGCATCACGGGAACGGCCACCTCGGTCCGCGTGCAGGGCGATCGCGCGTTCGTGGCCTGCTACTGCGGGGGCGTTTTCATCTTCGACGTATCCACGCCTTCGAGCCCGGACCTCATTTCCTCGTATGACACGCAGGGACACGTGGAGCAGGTGTTTCCCGCGGGCGACGTGGCCTACGTGGCCGACGGCGACAGGGGTCTACTGGTGCTCGACATCAGCGACATCGATTATCCGTTCGAGGCGGGGAGCGTGGACACGGACGGGTGGGCCAAGGGAATCTATCCAGCGGGCAATTACGTGGTCGTCGCGAACACGCAGCTGAGCGCCACGGAGGGCACCCAGGGCGTATTCATCGTGGACGTGACAGCGGCAGCCTCGCCCACGGTCATCGAAACCCATGCAACGGACGAGCCGGCCCACGGCGTGTTTCTTGCCGGCAGCCTGGCCTATGTCGCCGAGACCGACGCGGGGCTGGCGATCTTCTCCGTCTGTTTTCCTTCCCAGTGATGAAGCCGGAACTCAATAATCGCCTTCAACGAATTGGTGCTGCACGCAAGCGCGGCTCCCACGCTGCGCTCGGGACAAGCTTGGCGTGCCTTGAGCAGCCGCGCGCCAGAGGCGCACGGCTGCTGGGCGGGCCGAAGGGCCCGCAGCTGCGCCTGATGCTGATCTCGATGTTGATCCTCCTCCTTGCAGGCTGCAATGGGGGTGGAAGCCGGGGTGACATCGGTGAGGCCTGCGGCGAGGACGGCGACTGCCTTGCGGATTATCTGTGTCTCCTGCCTTTGCCGGGCGGGTACTGCTCCCTGGACTGCGAGCCGGAGTCCTGCACCCCGGGCTCGCGCTGCGTTGAGCTCAACGGCCTCATGCGGTGCATGAAGCTTTGCGCCGCGAGCGCCGACTGCAGGACGGGCGAGGGCTATGTGTGCAACCACGGCGTCTGCGACATTCCATGCGAGGAAAGCGGCGAATGCCTCGATTTCGAACGATGCGGCGATGACGGGGTCTGCGTTGAGCGCGACGACCTGGAGCCGGGGCGCAGGTGCGAAAAGGACGATCACTGCGCCTCCGGCTGGTGCCTTTCGGAAGAGCAGGGGTCTTTATGCTCCATGCCCTGCTCGAAGCAGGAAGACTGCGACCCTTTCGCCATGGTCTGCAGCGCGGTCGCGGACCCGGACGGGGGAGAAGGGCTCGTGACGGCCTGCCTTCCTCCCGTGGGGGACGGGGAAGCGGGCGAGCCTTGCGCCCGGCATGAAGAATGCCGGACCGGGATATGCGCGTTTGGGAGCTGTACGGTCCTGTGCGAGGACGGCTGCGGGGCCGGGCACGAATGCCTGGGCGCCACGCTCGCGTTCGACGGAAAGGAAACCGGGCTGAACGTCTGCGTCGGGATCGTCGAGAACGGGGTGAGGACCATGGACTACGAGGACGTGGAGATCCCGGAGCCATGGGGGGCCGGGTTCGAGGTCGAGGTGCGAAGGGGCGATGTCGCCTTCATGGTCTTTGTCGACGGCGAGCGGAACGACACCTACTATGCGCTGGGAAGCCTGGAAGCGCCCGACGGGACCGTGCTCCTGGACGAGGAGCTCCGCGGCGTCAACATGGTCATGCCCACGAAGAAAAACTTCACGGCCCTGGTCCCGAACACCGATCTTGCCGAGGGCGGCATCCGGATCGGGACCTACACGCTGACGGTCATCGCGATCGATGCGTCCGCCCGCGTGGTGGATTCCAGGGCCGACGTGAAAATCCTGATCAAGAGCAGGGAGGAGGACATGCTCGATCAAGGCGCAATGGATCTTCACGTTTTCATCGCGGACGGCGCCAAGGAGGGCGTGAGCGCGGCGAACGCGGCATCGGACCCGGAGATAGCAGCGGCCATGGAAAGGCTGGGAACGTATTACACGGCGATTGCGGGGATCGACGTGGGCACGGTCGGCTGGTACGATATCGACGCGCGCTACGCCGTGATCGATGATGCGGCGGAGCTGGACGCCATGTTCAGCCTTTCCTCCATGGCGGAAGGCGACGGCCCGGCCGTCTTTTTCACGGCCTCCCTCACGGGCATGGGGGAGGGCGGGCTGGCCGGCTACAGCGGCGGGATCCCGGGCCCGCCCGACATAAGGGGCAAGCCGCGCTGCGGGGTCGCCGTCGTGCTCGGCGGTACGCAGAGGCTGACGGCGGACACCGCGGCCCACGAGCTGGGCCATTACCTGGGACTGTTCCACACGTCCGAATACGCTTCAGAGGCGGTCGGGGAGCTTCACGACGCCATATCGGACACGGACGAGTGCGTCCTGAGGACACCCGAAGACTACGCGGCCTGCGAGGCAAAAAGCAACATCATGTTTCCCGCGATAACCGGCCTTCAGGATGAGCTTTCCCCCGGCCAGGGCTTCGTGATCCGGGGCAACGCAGTGGTGAAATGAGAAACAGAATCGGCATAGTCATGGTGATGCCGGCAATCCTGGTGTTTTTGCCGGCCGGGCCGGCCGCGCTGCCGGAAGCAGGGGACCTTCGGGATTTCGCGGTTTTTATCTCCGGGTACGAGAGCGCCCCGACGCGCGCCGAGCTTGTTGCGGCGGCAGGGGACGGCAGCCCGGCGGACATGCTGAGGCTGGTCGCCGCGGACCGCAGCCATGCACGGTTCACGCGCGGCAGGGCCGCCAGGCTGCTCGGGCTTTTCCCGCAGCAGGGAGCGGGAGACTACCTGGCCGCCGTCATGGCCGACGACACGGAGGATTTCTACGTGCGCATCGAGGCGGCCGCAGGTTTTGTCCGGGCATTCGGAAAAGAGCATCCCGCGCAGACGGCGGAAGCACTCTCCGCTCTCCTCGGGAGCAGGGACGCCAGGCTGAGGGCAACAGCGGTCCATCACCTGCGCAAGCTCGAGTCGGACAGGGCGATCGAGATCCTGGACGATCACAGGCTCGTGGAGAGAAACTTGAGTGTTTTCCGCTGATAAGCAAGCCGCGTGTATCGTCTATTGACTTAATGAGGTTTTAGCTATACTAGAACATCCTTGGGGCTGTAGCTCAGCTGGGAGAGCGCCAGAATCGCACTCTGGAGGCCGAGGGTTCGATCCCCTTCAGCTCCACGGGACCTTGTCTAAAAATGCAGCACTTGCTGCGGCATTTTTAGATAAAGTCTTTTTTTGTTTGCCTGTCCACGTGATTTCTCCACCTCATTCGCAGGTATGAAAAAATTGCATAGCTGATTCGACCAGGCTAAAAAATGCGCATCCATGCGAAATTTTTCCATGTGATCGCGAATCAGCCCCTGTTTATCTGGTAAATTTCAAATTGCAAAGTTCAAAGTGAAGAATGCCGTGACAGGCCTGCCGTTCCCGTGCCCGGGAATTTGAGAAAACCCCCTGTGGTATGATATTATAGTACCAGGTATTACTACAGGGAGGGCTGACGTTGAACATCAAGGCACCGGTCTTTGTTTCCGTTCTGGCGGCACTGTCGCTTTCGGTCGCGTTCGCCCGGCAGATTTCAGGATCCGGCGGCGGCGCCCGCGCGGACGCGTTCTCGCCCGCCGCCCCACAGGGGAACGGCG
>JBDRLK010000074.1:0-7668 GCA_043813155.1 Pseudomonadota bacterium
CGCCACCCTGATCATTCACCCCTCGGCGCCAAAAAAATCCAAGAAGGCGCCCGCTCCCGTCGAGCACAAGGTCTTTCTCGTTAAATGGGGAAAACAGGGCCAGTATCTTTTCGACAACGCCGCGTGGCTCAAGACGGAAAAAGCCGGGCTCATGGACGAGCATGCCGGCTTGACAAAGGTCGAATGGGCCTATTACGAGAGCAAGGACAAGAACTGCGGGAAGATCTTCGAACAGGGGCCTGCCGGCAAGCCCGGGCCGGGCCAGGCGGGATCGGACCTCTATGCAAAACAGCTCGCGTCCGAGGAGGAGTTCAACAGTCACTTCACGCCCTGCAGCCCGGGCATCGACTGGAAAAAGCACCGGCTGCTGCAGGTCTCGGTGCGCGACATGATCAACACCGACGGCTTCAAGGTCAACAGCGTCAAGAAAAAGGCGAACGAGATTATCGTCTTCGTGGGCGGCCATCACTACTGCGCCGGCGCCGCCCTTCCCGCCAGCTGGTCCGCCTGGATCCTGGTCCCCGCGGGCGGGGAAACCGTGATTGTCGATAGAGATATGACAAGCTACAAGGGACCGTGCCTCTTGCCCTGAGCCTTGCGAAACTGTTGCCATCACCCCGCAGGATTGTTTATACTGCTTATGAAAATGAACAGGGAGAACACCATGAAAAAACTGCTCACACCTCTGCTCGCGCTTGCCGTCCCCCTGCTGTTTCTGGCCGTTTCCCCGCTCCTGGTTGCCACGCCCGGCTGCGGCGGGCCGGACAAGGACGCCGAGGACGCGACGACCGAGGAGGACAGCGCGTCGGGGGACACCACGCAGGAGGACGTGCCCGCGGACAGCGCCGACGATCCCTGCCAACGCTTCTGCGACCTCATGTGGGAATTCTGCCCGGACGACACGGCCTGCGTTCACAGCTGCGAAGAGGAGGCAACCGTGAACCCGCCGCCTTCAGAGGCCTTCGACTGCCTGGGCGATGCCACGGACTGCGACAGCGCTTCCCAGTGCTGGACCTACCTGTTCCCCTGATATTCGTCCGAAGAGGGCGAACGCGGGTAGGGGAGGCTTTAGCCTCCCGGGCGGCTGAAGCCGCCCCTGCCCATCCTGGATTTTGAGGGCAATAAAAGATGGCTAGTCGCCACACTTCCACTTTTCGGCGATGATGTGATACTCCGTGCCGATTTCCTTTGACCCGGGCCTCTTGGACGTGCCCTCGAGCTCGACCACGGTTCCAGTAACGGCCAGCTCGCCCCTGCAGTCGATGAGCTTATCGCTGTAGACCACGATCTGTATCTCCCCCATGTCGAAATAGACGATGTCCGGATGCGTCTCCGGCGGATCGATGAGATGCTGCCACGGCAGGTCCGATTTTTTCCCGATGGCCGTGATTTTTTTCCCCGTGTATCCGGGCAGATCCCCGGCATTGCGGATCACCGTGCCCTTTCCGTTTGATCTGGCATTGCAGGCCGCGGCAGGCCAGCAAAGGAGGGCCGTAAAAATCAGCGCTGGTATTCTCATTTTATCCTCATCATATTTTCCGGCACGCCGAGGGCGTGCAGCTACAGTATCATATTTTCCGGCACGCCGAGGGCGTGCAGCTACAGTCCATTACTCTACCAGATTTAGATTTGAATCCAATTGGAAAACTGGAAAAATGTCTATAGAATAGGACAGGCGGGTTCGGCGTCACAAATACACTTGGAGTTTATATATGGGAAGCCGTCACGCAGCAGGGAAGAAACAGGCGCTGGCCCGCGACCCGGCCGCTGCCGCGTTTTTCCGGAAAAACAACTACACCCCATCGCCCCTGATCGTCCAGTGGATGGCCACGCAGGGCTGCTCGCTGTCCTGCCCGCACTGCCTCTGCGGGGAGGAGGGGCCGCCCGCGGACGAGCTTTCCTTTGACGAGGCATGCGGGCTCGTGGACCAGGCCGCCGCGATGGGCGCGGCCGAGTTTCTCGTCACGGGCGGCGAGCCGCTCGAGCGCGCCGACCTTCCCGGCGTGATCCACAGGATGAGGGAGCGCGGCCTGCGCTGGAGCCTTAACACGTCCGCCTTTCCCGGCCGCGCGCTCAGGAACGCCATGGAAAAGCACCCGCCCTGTTTCGCGGCCGTGAGCCTGGACGGGCCGCGCGAGTTTCACGACGCTTTCAGGGGAAGGAGGGGGGCTTATGACCGGAGCATGGAGGCGCTTGGCTACTTCGCCAGGCTCACGGGCGGCAACGCCACGGCCGGAACCACGGTCAGCGCCCGCAACCTCGGGCTTCTGGACGACACCTTCGCGGCCGTCCTCGAAAGCGGGGCCACGGCCTGGGGGCTTCACCTGACCTTTCCCGAGGGAAAGGCAAAAAGCGCCCCCGGCCTGGCGCTCACGAGAAAGCAGCTTCGAAGATTCCTTGCTTTTGCGCAGGCAAAGCAAAGATATTTCCCCGTTGTCCTGGCCGACGAGATAGGGTTCTGCGGCGGCCTGGAGCCGGAAGTCAGGCAGACGCCCTTTTTCTGCGGCGCGGGCCGCGCGCAGCTCGTGGTGCTGTCCGACGGTGAAGTGGTGCCCTGCACGACCGTGGACAGGAGCGAGAGCGCGGGCAACATCCGCGCTCTGCCCATGGAGGAAATCTGGCACAGCGGGTTTGCCGAAATCCGCGCCATGAAGCTGCCGAAGAAATGCACGTCCTGCGACTATGCCCCGGCCTGCGGCGGCGGGTGCTGGCTGCAGCGCCGCGCCGGCAGGCAGTGTTTTCGCGACGTGTGGGAAAAGCCGCGCTCCTACGCTGCCGCGGCCGGACTTGCGCTTTGCCTTGGCCTTGCCGCCTGCTCGCATGGGGAAGCGCCGTCCGAGCGGCAAAGCATCGACAGGCTCGCCGGGTCGAGCCTTGCCGCCCTGACCCTTGCTCAGCCCGGAACCTTGCTGCCGGAAATCAAGGCCAAGCCTTCCGGAAAAAAGGCGGCCAAGGCGCCCGCAAAGGCCGGCGCGGACGCAGGGGCCGACCTGCCCCTTGCGGACAATCCGGGCGCCCTGGAAACCGCCATCCTTGCCTGGTATTTCGACAAGTCCTGTCTCCAGTCTCCTCCCGCACATTACAAGCCGGGCAAAAAAAAGGAGAGCCTCAAGCTCGACGAAGACAAAAAACTGGCATCCGACCCGGCCGGCAAATATCTCGAAAAAATCAAGGCCGGAAAATACCCCAACAAGCTCGTGAACCGCGCCAAGCGCATCACGGCCGCGCTCAAGACCGGGCAGCGCTCGCTCGCTTTTTCCGCCCTGCTCTGGCGCGACCTCATGCTGTGGTGTTTTAACGGCACCCCCCCGAAGAAGCGCACGGACGAGGAGAAAAAGCTTCTTGCCCGGACCCTGGAGGCCATCGAGAAGAAAACGGAAAAATGGCGCTCCGAGATCTACGAGAAGAAGCTCGACACCTTCATCAGCACGGACCCGGCCGGCAGGGCGCACTTCTTCATGCGCTCGAAAGGGTACAACCCCGTCGAGCATTTCAACGCGGCCAAGGCCGAGCTCAGCATGGAGCACTGGGGGCTCGAGAAGCACAGCGACGAGCTCACCAAGGAGCACATGAAAGCCCACCCATTCGGCGAGGCCATGAGCCTGGAGTTTGAAATCGTGCATGCAGGCCATGGCCTGGAGCGCCTCGCCGGAAGCGGCTCCGTCAAGGTAAAAAAGAAAGACAGGCTGGGAATCTTCGACATCCTCGTGGTTCCGCCGTCCGGGAAAAAGGGGGAAATCACGATCCGCTTCACGTCGGGCGACAAGACCTTTGACGTGAAGCTCCCGCCTGAGACACAGCTTCTTTACGGCGACGTACTGCGCCTTGTCTACGAGCAGAACAGGATCGAGATGGACGCCGTCATCGAAAATGAAGTCAAGACCTGCTCGCTCGCCGCCGGGCCGCACGCCCTCTATCTTCCGGCGCTCGAGAGCCGGCTTGCAAACCTGCCCGAGGACATGAAGAGCCTCGAGTGCAACTACATTCGCAAGGCCCTGAACATCTGGCTGTTTTAACCCCCGCCCAATCAATAATCCGGGTAGGGGAGGCTTTAGCCTCCCATCCTCTAAAACGGGCGGCTGAAGCCGCCCCTACCCATCAGGAGGAATCTGGAGGAAGACGATCAGATCGCGTCCACCGTGGCGGTGACCGCCCGGGCCGTGTAGGTCACGGGCGCCTCCATGTCGTTGTAGATCGAGTCGGTTTCCCAGGAAAAGACCACGGCTGCCGCCACGGCCTCCTCGCCGTCGGGCGAAACGGCCAGCAGCGGCGCAGTGAGCCCGAAGAGGGGGTTGGCGCTCTCTGTCTGGCCCTGCTGCTCGAGCAGCGTCTTCTTGTACCACGTGGACCCCGAGCGCACGGCGTAGCGAAGCTGTCCCCTTATCTCGTTCTCATCGCCGCCCGCGTGCCAGATCGACTGGTCGCGCCAGAGGACATGGAAATAGCCTTCGCCGTCGATGACGAGCCTGGGGTCCGCGCCCGTGTAATTGCTGCCGTCCGAGCCCGCGTAGCCGTCCGTCGCGTCTTCCACGACCTCGGCGCACCACGCATCCTGCTTCCAGCCGTAGATGCGAAGCTCCGCCGATTTATAGGAGCCCGTCACAACGTGCCTTGCAAAATGCCCGGCAATAAAGGGGTTGCCGGCGCTGTCGAATGCCAGCGAGGCCGCCCTGAGAAACTCGTCGTGCGGATCGCCCCACAGGCCCGGCTGCACGACCGTGGCGCTCCACGAGGAACCGCCGTCGGTCAGGACCGCGTGGAGGGAATCCGTTTCGCAGGGATCGCAGGGATACCGTGTTTCGCGATAAACCGTGTGCGTGGCGCCCGACCCGTCGACCCAGAAACCGAAGATCAGGTCCGGTTCGGCCTGGGGCATGGGAAGCTCCTCAAAGGACCAGGCGCTTCCCGCTGCCGCGTCCCGGCCGCCCCTGATCAGCCTTGAATCGGGTCCCCATCCCGCCTGGGAAAAGACATAGAGCCTGCCGTCGGCACCCACGTCCGACGCGACCTGGCTAAGGGAAGAGGGATCCGAGCCGATGATGCTGGAGATGTCGTCGAGAACGATTGTCACGTCCCAGGAATCCGCGCCGTCGCGGGTGTACTCCATGTAGCCTTCCGAGCTCGCGG
Organism: Pseudomonadota bacterium; assembly: GCA_043813155.1. Taxonomy (GTDB): domain Bacteria; phylum Myxococcota_A; class Polyangia; order DRWM01; family DRWM01; genus JBDRLK01. Next base: position 5,128 of record JBDRLK010000074.1, read on the forward strand.
AGCGGATGACGAGCGGCTCGCAGTCCGCGTCAAAGAAAAGGGACGCCGAGCGATAGGCGTCGCCATTGTCATCCACCACCTGCGGCGTCCCGCCCGAGGCCGGGTCCACGAATACAAGCTGGTCCCCCACGCGCAGGAGCAGGCCCGCGTCGCCGCAGGGGCCGTAGCGAAGCGCGCCGATCACGGCCGGCGCGAGCTGGCCGTCATACTCGAAATCCATCGTGTTCTGCGCCTCCCCCTCCACCTCCTCGAACGTCACCGGCGACCCCGGCGTGACCGTCACCGCGCCGCTCATCCCGCTGTCCGGAAACTCGCAGCCGCCCGGCGGCTCGGCCTCGTCCCCGCCGCCGCCGCATCCGGCGACGACGAGCAGAACGGCGCATCCGACCCCCAGCATGATGGTTTTCATGTTTATCATGTTCACTCCTCTTTAACGGATCACATTATTAAGGTGGATTATAGAAACTCTCTAGTGCTGATGCAAGGTGAAACATGGATGAGCCTGCGATTGGATTCGGTTGGGCGGAGCGGGAGGCTAAAGCCACCCCTACCCGACGGGGGCAGGCGCGGCTTCAGTCGCCCTGAAGCCAACTGCATTTAATCGCGGGTCGGTAACGCGGTCAATCCCGCTTTTTCCTTGCAAGGCCGGGCGTGACAGGCTCCCGGTCCCTGCCGCGGTCCGGGTGATCGCGCTCGATGAACCGGCGAAGCCCCTCCATGGTTTCCGGCTGCATGATGGACCTGTTGAAGCACTGGACCTCGATTTTCAGGCCTTCGTCGAGCGGCAGGCCGAACCCGCGCACCGCGGCCTCCTTGTCCGTCAGGATCGCGGGCTGGGGCAGGTTGCAGATTCTGTTTCCCAGCTCGATTGCCCGCTCCAGCGATTTCCCCTTTGGCACGACTTCGTTCGCCAGGCCGATGCGAAAAGCCTCCCGTGCGTCGATCACCCGGCCCGTGATGATGAGCTCCATGGCCCTGCCCATGCCGATGATGCGCGGCAGCCGCTGCGTGCCTCCGTCGGCCAGGCCGATGTTCCAGCGCCGGCACGTGACGCCGAAGGACGCGTGCTCCTCTACGATCCTTATATCGGCGAAACAGGCCCACTCCAGCCCGCCGGCGTAGGCCAGGCCGTTGACCGCGGCGATGACGGGCTTGTAAATGTCGGTCCAGCGCGTGGGGCCAAGGTACCCCGGCCGCTCGCCGCGATTGTGCGCATCGAGCTCGTCCGGGTCCATGGGAACGATATTCTGCGCGTCCTTCAGGTCCGCGCCCGAGCAGAAGGCCCGGTCCCCGGCGCCCGTGATAATGGCCGCCTTTGAGCCGTCGTCGTTTTTGAACCGGGTCCACGCGTCGACGAGCTCACGCGCCGCAATCGAGCCCACGCAGTTGTGAACCTCCGGGCGGTTGAACGTGATGACGGTAAGCTCGCCCTGCTTCTCGCAGAGAATATGAGTGTAATCCATCCCTGGTCATCCTTCTCGCTGATGGGCGGAAGCTTTTTACTTGATGTAATAACCGGACACGCGCCAGACCCCGTCATCATCCATCATGGGCGTAATGGTTTCGAAGGCGGCATCCTTGTTCTTGAATTTCGTCTTGAACACGATTACCACGTACTCGCCGTCCGGAGCGCCCGGAACGCTCGTCATGTATTCCGCCCCCACGACCTCCCTGCTCAATGCTTCCCCGAAGGGCGGCCGGGCCATTTTGACCTGCTGCGCCCATTGCTCTTTTTTTACCGCGCTCTTGAAAAACTTAGCTGCCTCGTCCCAGCTGTCGCCAAATTTTCCTTCGTCCACCAGGACCAGCCATGCCTCGGCCGCCTCAACAGCAGCCTTTTCATTCGGGCCGGGCGCCTTCCCGGCTTTATCGGGGATATTCTCCGCCACTGGATCCGGCGCATGCGCTTTTTCAGCCGCCTTCTCCTCTGCCGGAGCGGGCTCGGCGGCCGCCTCTTCGGTTGTCTGCGCTGCCGGAGCCGTCTGCGCTTTCTTCTTGCACCCCGCAGCAGCAAGCAGCAGCAATACTGATGTGATCAAAACCATGGTTTTCATTGTTTGCCTCCTTTTACATTGACCCCATTACTTGTACCCCATCTCGGGGGTCAGGGGAATTTTACTTCGAACAAAGGCGCCCTGCCCCCTGCCGATTTCTTTTCCTTTCTCATCGGCCAGCACGGCCTCGGCCATGTAATGGTGCCCCGACACGCCCATGAAGCGGCCTCTTGCCACGAGCCTGCCCGCTGAAACGGGACGCGTGAGATAAATGTTGAAGTTCACGGTCATCACGCACACGTCCTGAACAAAAGAATTCACGGCAAAGCAGGCCGCATCGTCCATGGCCTTGAAGTAAACCGAGCCATGGACGGATCCCGCGGCGTGAAATAATTTTTTCCGCACAGGGATCACGACCTGGGCCATGCCTTCGGAGATGCTGATTCCGGGCTCGTAATAGTCGTTGCACGCTGCCGAGAGATACATGCGTTCGAGCTTGCGGAAATGACTTTTCAGGTTCGATAACTTGTAATCGTCGATTCCCAGC
>JBDRLK010000075.1:0-10417 GCA_043813155.1 Pseudomonadota bacterium
ACCTTATCACGGAAGCTGAAGGCGAGAGATATCACTCGCCTGCAATACAAGGAGAAAGGTCAGGAACTGGAGGCTGATTGGGAACTCTTCATTCAAATACAAATGAATGATGAAACGGTCAGTGGCGCCAAGGATTTGACAAAGAATTTCGCGCTTCGGGGTTCTGATGCCGTCCATTTATCTTCGGCCTTACTGCTGCAGAGTCGTTTCACAGAAAAAGATGACAGGCTCATTGTTGTAGTATCCGACAAGGAACTGAAGGAAGCTGCAAGGGCATCCGGGCTGGATGTGGTTGATCCAGAGGAGAAAGAGTAATTAATGCGGGCCGAGGGCTGAGCCTGTCGATTCATGTAGCTGCGCGCCCTTGGCGGGCCCGGATCGCGGCGCGCCGCGGGCGCGCAGCTACAACTTCAGCACGAGGGCGGCGGCGCTCGACGCCGCGCTCGTGGCATCGATGACGCTGTCGGGAATGTCCTTGGGCCCGGTGCAGAAGCCGCAGGCAAAAACAGCCGGGTGGCTCGTGGCGCAGGGGTTGTGCAGCGGGTCCGGCAGCCTGACAAACCCCTCCTTCGTGGTTTCAACGCCGAATATGTCCTCGATGTCGCGCTCGAAGGCCGGGGGGATCATGGCGCTGCACAGGACAACGAGGTCAGCCTCCATGCTCGCCCGCGTGCGCTGCGTTGTGTCTTCGTAATGAACAGCGAGCCTGCCGTCCCCGCTGCTCGCCACCCGGCCCGGCCTTCCCCTGACAAAGGTGACGCCGTACTCCTCCCCGGCCCGCGCAATGTAGTCCTGAAACCCTTTGCCGCTGGCCCGAAGATCCGTGTAAAAAACAACGCTCGACGCGCCGGCGTCGTGCTCCCGCAGCAGCACCGCCTCCTTGGCCGCGTGCATGCAGCACACGGCGCTGCAGTGATGGTGGTGCCTAAGGTCCCTCGAGCCCACGCACTGGATAAAGGCGATCTTTTTCGGGTGCTTGCCGTCGGAGGGCCTGAGCACCTCGCCGCCCGTGGGCCCCGATGCATTGAGAAGCCTCTCGAGCTCCATGGCCGTGATCACGTCATTCAGCTCGCCGTACCCGTACTCCGGAACATCGCTGGCCGGCATCAGGTCGAACCCGAAGGCCAGCACGCAGGCGTCCACGCGCAGCGTCTGCGTCTCCTCGGACCTGGAAAGATCAATGGCTTTTGCCTCGCACGCCTTCACGCAGGAGCCGCACCTGCAGCAGCCTCCGCAGGCAAGGCAGCGGGCTGCCTCGGCCATGGCCTGCTCTTTTGTAAACCCTGTTTCAACCTCCTCAAAGGTCTTGCGCCGCTCCTTCGGCGCAAGGCAGTACATCTTCTGCGCCGGCTTCTTTTGAAACTCTTTTTTCACGCGCGCCTCCAGGTCTTCGAGGGAGATGGGTTTGCGGTCATGCGCGGGAGCGGGAGCGGGAGCGGGGCTGAAGCCCCGCACTACATCCCGCACTACATCCCGCACATCGGCGGCGGGGTCCTGGATGCGGGCGTCGATGGCCCGCGCGGCCCGCTTGCCGGCTGCCACGGCTTCAATGACCGTGGCCGGGCCCGTTGTCGCGTCGCCGCAGGCGTACAGCCCCGGCAGGCTCGTTGCCATGGTGTCCCGGTCGACTTTTACGAGGCCGCGGTCCGTTTCCGCGCTCTTTCCCTCGAGCCGCAGGCTTCCGATCATGGGCGCCTGCCCGATGGCCGGAATGATCACGTCCGCCGGGATGTCGAAGGCCGAGCCTGCGATTGCCACCGGCCGCCGCCGTCCGCTTTCATCGGGCTCGCCCAGCTCCATCCTGACAAGCGAGATGCCGGACACGGCGCCTCCTCGCTCGAGGACCTGATCGGGCGCCACGAGAAGCATGAGCTCCACACCCTCCTCCCGGGCCGCGTCCACCTCCCAGGCAAGGGCGGGCATCTCGCGCCGCGTCCTGCGATACGCGATGACCACGCGTCCCGCCCCGAGCCGCAGGCACGCGCGCGCAGCGTCCACGGCCGCGTTGCCCCCCCCGATCACCACAACCGAGTCGCCCTGCCTTATGTCGACGTCCGTTTCGCTGTTGACCTTTTTCAGCAACTCCACGGCCGGGATCACGCCGCGGCTCTCCTCGCCCCTGATGCCCAGCGCCAGGCCGACGTGCGCTCCAACGGCAGCGACGATGGCGTCAAACCCCTGCCGTCTCAGCGCGTCAAAGGATATGTCCTTGCCCACGCGCACGCCCGTGCGGATTTTCACGCCCAGGCTCTCCACGAGCGCTATTTCCCTTTCGACGATCTCGCGCGGCAGCCTCCATGCCGGTATGCCCCAGGTCAGCATGCCTCCCGGCTTTTCGGCGGCTTCGAAAACTTTCACCTCGTGCCCCATCCTGGCAAGGTCGTAGGCCGCGGCCAGGCCGGCCGGCCCGCTGCCCACCACGGCCACCTTCCCCTTGCGCGCGCCGCCCTCCAGCGGCGGCGGCGCTGGCGGCTTTTCTTCATCCCAGCCGAAATCAGCGGCCGCCCTCTTGAGCGCGGCCAGGCCGACGGGGTCGTCGACGTCTTTCCTGTTGCACGCGTCCTCGCAGGGGTGGGGGCACACCCTGCCGCACACGCCGGCAAAGGGCATGGTGTCCAGGATCACGGAAAGCGCTTCGCCGAACCTGCCCTCGGCAACGAGCGCGCTGTAGGCCTGCGTGGAAAGGCCGGCCGGGCACGCCCCGGCGCAGGGAACCTCGCCGAAGCGCTCGATCCGAAACACGTTGGGAACCGCCTGGGGAAAGGTTTTGCTGATCGCCTTTTTCTCGCTCAGCCCGCCGTCGAACGCATTGGGAATGGACACGGGGCACACGTTGGCGCACTCGCCGCAGCCCGTGCACTTGATCTCGTCCACCTCGAGCTGCCGCCGCCTGATCGTCACGTCAACGTCGCCGGGGCTGCCGCTGATGTTTTCCACGTCGGCGCACGTGATGATCGTGACGTTCGCGCTTCGCAGGCACTCGATCATCTTTGGCGCGAGAATGCACATGGAGCAGTCGTTGGTGGGAAAGGTCTTGTCCAGCATGGCCATGCGGCCGCCGATACTCCCTGATTTCTCGACGAGATAGACCTTGACGCCCACGCTTGCCAGGTCCAGCGCGCATTGAATGCCCGCAATGCCGCCGCCTATGACGGCGACGCTTTTTTCGTCAGGTTGCTTCATTCCCCTATACGGGTAATGGTCGTAGTGCGGCCCTTCAGGGCCGCTTCAGCGGGGCGTAAAGCCCCGCACTACATCAGCGGCCGCACCGGCGGGGCTAAAGCCCCGCACTACACGTGACTCGCGTGAATCACCCGCCGGCGAAAAAGGCCATGATTTTCACCTCATCGCCGTTTTTCAGAGTTGTCGCGGCGAACTGCTCGCGCACGATGAAATTCTCGCCGTTGAGAACGACCTTGATCACCGGGTCGACCTCCCCCTTTTCGTCGAACATGGCCGCGGCCGCCTTTTTGCCGTAGCGCTCCACGATGTGGCCGATGAGGTCGCTGATGCTGCGTCCCTCGAAGTCCACCTCAAGAGTCTTTTTGCCCACGGCCGCCTTGACCTGAGGCATCATGGATATGTCGACGCGGATCTTCATCAAGCAAACTTCCTCATGAGCTCGGAGAGCTTTTCCCCGGCCCTTCGTTTCTTTCGAAGCACGGCCTTGTCGGTGTCCAGGTACTCGATGGCCTCGGCGTCGCAGAAGCTCACGCACATGGGCTCGCCGCCGCACAGGTCGCACTTGATGACTTTCTCGGCCACGGGGTCCAGGGACGTGCCGCCGAAGGGGCAGGCCGCCACGCACATGTGGCAGCCGATGCAAAGATCGTAGTCTATGGTGACGCCGGGCCTGTCCGGCCGCTTCTTCGTCGCGCCCTTGGGGCAGACCGCAACGCACACGGCTTCCTCGCACTGCTGGCAGACCATGGGCAGGTAAAACCCTTCGCCCTCCCACTTGATGACGTGGATGCGCGAGCGCGCCGGGTTGCTCACGCCCTCGTGCTGCACGCTGCAGACGCGCTCGCACAACCGGCAGCCCGTACACTTGTCGGAGTTTATTACGAGAAGTTTTTTCATGAGTTGCCTCCAATCAGAGAACGTGCGTAGGCTCGTCGGCAATGCCCAGCCTTTCCAGCGTCTGCCTCGTGGGCACGCCGCCCTCGTCCCAGCCGTGAAGCTCGTAGTACTCCGCCCTCATGGCGGCGAATTTTTCCCTGTCCAGCGTCTTGCCCCGAGCCACGTCGAGCCCCATGGGCGTGGGCTCGTCAAAGTAGCGGTCCGAGAGCCAGTCGTCATCTTTGGTCGCCCCCTCCCGGATGTTGAATAGCCGCTCGATGTTGTAGGCCCGCTCGGCCACGGTCCACACGTCCAGCGGGCTAAAGTCCAATCCCGTGTTGAGCTTGAGCAGCTTCGAGAACTCGTTGAAGTTCAGGTGGTTGGGGCTCAGGAAGACCGTGTGGTACTTGCACACGCCCAGGCAGTCCACGGCCATGTACACCATCTCCTGCCACTGCACCATGCGCGGCTTGCCCTCGTAGCTGCCGTAGTCCGAGCTGAGCGGCCCATCGTAGGGCGTGGGCTGGCCGTACACCTTGCGCAGCACGGGCTCGGGGAGGTGGTACAGGTCGATGGCCGGCCTGCTTCGAAGATGGTCGCTTCCGCGCGTGCCCGTGGCAATGCCCAGGGCCAGCGCCGGCGTCGGCCTCTCGTCGGAGTGAAGGTTGCTCATGCCCTTGACCTGGATGAGCAGCTTCTCCGAGCCCTTGCCGATCTTCTTCGCGGCCCGCAGGGGGCCTTCGGCAAGGATGTCGCCGATGCCCTCCCTGGCCGAGATCATGCCGATCAGCCTGGGCACGATCGCGTGGTTGCCCCACTCCAGCTTCATCCCCCCCGTGTCCTCGTCGGTGATCATCCCCTTCTCGTAGCACTCGAAGGCCCAGGCCATCATGCTTCCCACCTCGAGCGTGTCGATGCCGTAGTGGTTCACGAGGTGGTTGCCCACGAGGATGGTGTTGAAGTCCCTGCAGCCCAGCTCGGCGCCGAAAGCGCCCTGGCTCGTGTACTCCGGGCCCTCGGCCAGCGTGCCCGCGTACTCGCCCTCCTTGATCACGTAGCGATGCCTGCAGTGGATCTGGCAGCCGAAGCAGCCGCTCGTGCCGATGGAGACGTCCTCGATGTTCTCGCACTCGATGCTCTCGGAGTCCGGGAGCTGGTTCTCCTGGAAGTTCTTCACGCGGACAAGGCCCGTGGAATTGGTCACGCCGTAGATGAACATGGTGCCCATGGAGCCCATGATCTTGGTCAGCTTCGTGCTCACGATGCCGTCGATGATCTGCTTGTCGTAGGCCAGCGCCTCCTTCGGGTAGGCGATCTCGACGTCCATGGTGCCGCGCGCGGCCACGGCCTTCAGGTTTTTCGACCCCAGCACGGCGCCCATGCCCGATCTGCCGCCTGCGTTCTTGAGGCTCGTCATCACGTTGGCGTAGCGGACCATGTTTTCGCCCGCCGGGCCGATCACCAGCGACTGCACTTCATCGTCGTCGTGCATCCTGCGGATCTCCTCCTGCGCCTCGAACGAGCCCAGTCCCCACAGGCCGGCCGCGTCGCGGATCTCGATCGCGCCGTTGCTGATCCACAGGTAAACGGGTTTTGCCGCCTTGCCCTTGATCACGAGATGATCGAAGCCCGCCCAGCGCAGCTCGGGCGCGAAAAACCCTCCCATGTTGCAGCTGCCGAAATATCCCGTGAGGGGGCTCTTGGCCGCCACGTGCGTCCTGGCCGAGGCGGACGCGCATGTAGCGCCGAGGATGCCGGCGCTGATCACGGAAACGTTCTGGGGGCCGAGGGGGTCCGCGCCCCTGGGCACGTGGTTGTAGACCAGGTAGGCGTCCAGGCCCCGGCCGCCGAGAAACTTCTCGCGCATCTCAAGGGGAATTGGCTTGATGTCGATGTCCCCGCTCGTCAGATCGATGTAGGCGATTTTTCTCTTCAATGCCATCTATTATTCTCCTTTGTCAGGATTGCTGTCGTTTTGTAGTGCGGCCCCTGTCACCCTCGAAGATAGAATGTATCCAATTGCGGCTTTTCTCTCGGGTGACCCGCGATAATCGGTGTTGCGGTCAGGGCCGCTCCGGCGGGGCTGAAGCCCCGCACTACATCAACAGTCAGCATGGATCAGGACTCCTGCTTGTCGAGCGGCTTGTGTTGAACCTTGTCCCACACCGGCCCCCGGATCTTGGGCAGGCCGGACGAAATCCACGAGATCCTCCACTCCATGCTGCAGGACGGGCAGGCAAAACGCTCCGCGCCCTTGTGCGGATTGATCCTCTCAAAGCAATTGAGGCATCGAACCTCGCCGGCCCTCGGTGATTTTTTTACTGCCATGGTTTGCTCCGTTGTCGCTGATTTTCCCCTTACCTCGTCAACGCAAAAACCGCTTCCATGACGCCGCCGCCGATGGCGTTGGCCTTCGCGTTGATGCTGAACGCGCGCGAAGGCTCGCAGGCCGGGTCCACGTCGCCCAGCTTGAGCCCCTCGATCACGTCCACGCCGTCGTGTATAAGACCCCCTGACAACGCCGCGAAGCCCGGCCCTGACCGGCTCGCCGTCCACCTCTCCCACGACCTGGTCCTTGTCCACGATGTCGCCGATGCTGCAGCGGCCCGTGAACGTGCCGTCGCACGGCGCGCGAAGAACCGCCACGTTCCAGTCAAAGGCTGCGGACCCCTGTTTCAGGTCCGGCACGTCCCCTGTTCCCGGACGAAACAAATATAGCTCCGCAGGCCCGGGCACGCCAGTGTCGGGCGCGGCCTCGCCGTCGTAAATAACCCTTCCCATGTCGTGGCCGGCCAGCGTCTCCACCACGGCATGGCAGTCCAGGCCCGCCCTGAAGCCGGGCCCGAGCGCCACGACCACGGGGGCCATGCCCATGCGCGTTCCACTGTTTTTCTTCGCCATTGTGGCGTCCACGAAAACGTCAAAGTCGCGCTTCCCCAGGATCTCGAGGTCGGGGTCGACCACGACCGGGACAGCGCCCTGCTCGAGTACCGCGTCGATCTCGCTTATATCGCAGCGCGCGGCGCGCACGCCCTCGACCTCGGTCTCTCCCTCCCACACGGCCTCGGCGAAAGAAACCTTGCGCCTCACGTTGAGCGGTTTGGCAAGCTCCGTGCACACGACCTCGCACCCTGCAAGATGCAGCCGCCTTATGCCTCCCGAGGCAAAATCGCCCGCCCCCTTGAAAAGGATTCGCAGCCGCCTGCGGCTCATGCGCCGTCCCTCTTCCTTCCATGTTTCATGCTGATGCTCGAGGGCTTGCCTGTGCCGGCAACGGCAACGATTTCCGCCACGATGGCCAGCGCGATCTCCTCGGGGGTCTCGGCCCCGATGTCCAGCCCGATGGGCGTGAACACGCTTTCGAGCAGCTCGCGCGAAACGCCCTCCTTCTCGAGCGCCGAAAGAACGGCCCCTACCTTGCGCCTCGAGCCTATCATGCCGATGTAAAAGGCCGGGGCATTGATCAGGCTGCGCAGGGCCTCGCGATCCAGCTCATGGCCGCGCGTGACAATGACAACGGCCGTAGACTCGTTCACCTCGCCCCGGACCGCCGGGTCGTCGGGCCTTTTGAGAAGCACGGTCACGCCGGCCGGCTCCCTGCCGCCCGTGATCTCGGGCCTGTCATCCACCACCGTGACCTCGAACCCCGCATCCGCCCCGATACGAGCCACGCTGAGCCCCACGTGGCCGCCCCCGCAGACAAGGATCCTGCGGCCCGGCGCAAACACCTCCACGAACACATCGCAGTCGCCGCCGCAGGCCGCCCCGATGCCGCCCTTCTCCTCCTCCAGGAGCCTGTAATGGACGAGCTTTCCCGCCGCGCCTTCTTTCATCATGGCCATGGCGTCATCGATGACTTTCTTCTCCAGGATGCCGCCGCCGATCGTGCCCTCGATGCCGCCGTCCGCAAGAACGATCATCTTTGCGCCGGTCTCCCTCGGCGTCGAGCCTCCGGTCCGCACGACCGTTGCCAGGGCGGCTTTCGTGCCGCCCCGCAGAAGCGAGGCCAGCCTTTCAACTATGTTGGCTCCGGGCTTTTTCATGGTTTTTACACCGTCACGCATGCTGGGCTGGGATTTAGCCCATACGCGTAAACTTAGTGCAACTTTATCCGGTTTTCGAGATCGCCACGGCTTCGATTGGTCGCTGCCTCCTGAGAAAACGTGCTGTTTTCCCTTTATAAGAACGTCGCGGTCATAGCCCGTAGTGCGGCCCTTTAGGGCCGCCTGTAACGAGGTTGAAGCCAGCGGGGCCAAAGCCCCTGCACTACCCAGTTCTACATGCGGCGTGAGGGACTCGCGATGACACTCTAGAGTGTGTCGTTTGCCGAGCCGACGTTCCAGACAAAGGCGAGCAATCTGCGCCTTTTTTTCCTTAAGTTAACGCCATTGGGCTTTACGCCCCGCCGCAATCCCGATCCCCGTATCAGCGGGGCTAAAGCCCCGCACTACTTTATTATCTTTTTGATTTCAGCCAGGTCCTCCGGCGTGTCAACGTCCATCTGCGAAACCCTGCTGCGCATGGGTATGACCTGCGCCCACTGCCTGTGGTTCTGCACGACGGCGCGGCCGCCCTCGTCTCCTGAAAGCCCCTCCAGCTCGGTAAAAAGGTCCCGCCTGAAGATTACGGGATGAAAATGGTCGCTGCCTTCGCCGGGGAAGCACAGCCGGGCGTTGGACTTCTTGTACGCTTCGACCACGTCGTTCATGCCGTCGCTGTCTATGCCGGGCATGTCCCCGAGAAGGATCATGGCGGCGTCCGCCCACTGGGTCACGGCCGTGACCCCCTCGGCAATGGACCTGCCCATGCCTTCGTTGTACCTGTGGTTCTCGATGGTCATGAGCGCGGTGTGCGCCTTGAGCACGTCGAGGCACTGGAGAGTCTTTTCCGCCTCGTGGCCGAGCACCACGCACACGCTGTCGACCTGGCTCTCGAGCGCGTTGCGAACGACCCTGCGGACCATGGGCTCTCCCGCGACCTCGTCGCAGAGCTTCTGGCGTCCGTACCGCTCGGACCTGCCGGCCGCAAGCACAACAGCGGCGATCCTGTCGCGGCCGTTGTCCGCCGCCACGACAGGGTTGGCCGGCGAGGACGAGCAGAGAATCGTCTTGTCGACGGACGGGTTAAACAGCTCGTCGGCAAAGGGCCGCACGGTCTCCACCTTGTCGGCCGAATCGACCTTGTTGATCAGCACGATCGTCTTTCTTCCCTCGGCCCCGTGCTTCAGGTACCCCCCTTCGCGATAAAGAAGGTCCCTGATGCTTTGGGGCGAGCTGACCTTGCCCTTGCTGATGCCGCCTTCCGACGCAACGTCCTCGAGGTTGAAAACGAGACCCTCGCTGGCGGGCTGCTCGAACACGTCGCTCCCCACGACAATGCAAAGATGCGTGGTGGAGGCGGGGAGGGCGGGCTCGTGGTCGCGCGGCACCTTGAAGGACGCGCCCCTGGCGCCGTCGGCCTCCACGAGCAGGTAATCCACCTTTTCGAAAATCCTTTCCGTCTCTTCTGTGGAAACTCCGTTGAGCTTTCCGTCATCCATGACATGCGAAAAGAAAAGCGGGACCTTGGAGGCTATCACGGCCTTGCGAAGCAACTCGTCGATGGAAGGCTCTTTGCCCTCCCGAAGCTGCGCGCCCTGCCAGTAATCGGGAACACTGAACGGGGCCATGCGCGTGGTCGTGGTGACCGCCACCCTTCGGCCCTGCTCGTACAGCTCCAGGGAAAGCCGGGACATGAGCGATGTTTTCCCGCCCGCGCCCACAAAGGAAACAAGCGCCCCGTCCCCCAGATCAAGGGAGTCGAGCAACGTTGAAAAGCTTGTCATAACCTATAATGATAAATGATATTGATTGACCGATGTCAAGCATGAAATCAAGGTACTTTATTCCTCATTGCCATCACCGGCATCACCGGTACCCTCACCTTCCTCCAGCTCCTGCTTCTCTTTGCGCTTTTTTCTCCGGCGGTTGAACCTGTTCATGGCGGGCTGCGCGCCCTTTTTTATGATCGTCTCGATGGCCGAGCCTGCCTTTTGGGCCGCGTCCCGAAGCGCCTCCGCGTGCTCCTGGCTGATGCGCGAAAGCACGTAATCGGACGAGTCCATGAGATCGTGCCTGCCTATCCCTATGCGCACTCGAAGGAAATCGGCCGAGCCCATGACAAGGACGCACGACTCAAGGCCCCTGTGGCCGCCCGCTCCGCCGCCGTCCTTCACCCTGACCTCGCCGGGCTCCAGGTCCAGGTCGTCGTGCACGACGATGATGTTTCGCACCGGGATCTTGTACATGCCGGCGGCCGCCGCCATGGCCTCGCCGGACAGGTTCATGTAGGTTTCCGGAAGCAGCACGAACACCCTCGC
>JBDRLK010000076.1:0-8607 GCA_043813155.1 Pseudomonadota bacterium
CATCGACGAGGGCGCGAGGACGTAAGCCGCGAGGCGGCCCACAGGCGCGGCCGCAGTAGAGTGGTGGTCCCTAACTTGCGGGACGCTGTACTTAGTGGCTCGCTTAAAAAAAAACAAAGGCCGGGGACTTGACAAAATGCCCTGAATGGCCAAATTGCATGTGTCAGGTTCGAATAGGCTCTTCAAGCATGATGTCGCCCCGTTCGAGCACCAATCGTTTACACGACGTTAAGAAGAAGGAGGACAGTGATGAAAGTTACCCCATTGCATGACAGGATTCTGATCAAGAGATTTGACCAGGAAGAGAAAACCAAGGGCGGAATCATTATTCCGGACTCGGCAAAGGAAAAGCCCCTCGAGGCCGAGGTCGTGGCCGTCGGCAGGGGGAGGGTCATGGAGGACGGCAAGGTAAGGCCGCTTGAGGTGAAAGCGGGCGACAGGATCCTCTTCGGAAAATACGCGGGCACGGAAGTAAAGCTCGACGGCGAGGAACACCTGCTCATAAGGGAAGAGGACGTTTTGGCAATTATAGAAAAATAACGGAGGAATAGTTATGTCAGCAAAAGAAATAATGTTTGATCAGTCGGCAAGGGAAAAGATTATGAAAGGGGTTGATATACTGGCCAACGCGGTAAAGATCACGCTGGGCCCGCGCGGCAGGAATGTCATCCTCGAGAAATCCTGGGGATCGCCTACGGTTACAAAAGACGGTGTCACCGTTGCGAAGGAGATCCAGTTGGAGGACAAATTCATGAACATGGGCGCCCAGATGGTCAAGGAAGTAGCGTCCAAGACATCCGACATAGCGGGCGACGGGACCACGACCGCCACGGTCCTGGCCCAGATCGCCATGAAGGAAGGGTTGAAGCTGGTCGCCGCCGGGGCCAACCCCATGGATATAAAGAGAGGCATCGACAAGGCCGTCGAAGTCGTTGTTGAAGAGCTGAAGAAGCAGAGCAAGGAGACGCGGGACAAGAAGGAAATCGCCCAGGTCGGGACGATCAGCGCGAACGGCGACGAGACGATCGGGGAGCTGATCGCAGAGGCCATGGAAAAGGTCGGCAAGGAAGGCGTCATCACGGCCGAGGAAGCCAAGAGCATGGAGACAAGCCTGGAAATCGTGGAAGGCATGCAGTTCGACAGGGGTTACCAGTCGCCGTATTTTGTCACCGATCCCGAGAGGATGGAATGCTCCTTTGACGACGCCCTGATCCTCATCCACGAAAAGAAGATATCGGTGATGAAGGACCTGCTGCCGATCCTCGAAAAAACCGCGAAGAGCGGCAGCCCCCTGGTCATCGTGGCCGAGGACGTGGACGGCGAGGCCCTGGCCACGCTGGTCGTGAACAAGCTGCGGGGAACGCTCAGGGTGTGCGCGGTCAAGGCGCCGGGGTTCGGCGACAGGCGCAAAGAGATGCTCAAGGACATCGCGATCCTCACGGGCGGGCAGGCCATCACCGAAGACCTGGGGCTGAAACTCGAGAAGGTGGATATGAAGGACCTCGGCAGGGCCAAGAAAGTCATCATCGACAAGGAAAACACCACGATCATCGAGGGAGCGGGCAGCAAGAAGGAAATCGAGGGCAGGGTAAGGCAGATCCGCAACCAGATCGAAGAGACCACGAGCGACTATGACAGGGAGAAGCTCCAGGAGAGGTTGGCCAAGCTCGTGGGGGGCGTAGCCGTGATCAAGGTCGGCGCGGCGACCGAATCGGAGATGAAGGAAAAGAAGGCGAGGGTGGAAGACGCTCTCAACGCCACGAAGGCGGCCGTGGAAGAAGGCATCGTGCCCGGAGGCGGAGTCGCCCTGCTCAGGACGCTCCCCGCTCTCGAGAAGATGAAGCTGGAGGGAGACCAGCAGTACGGCCTGGACATCATAAAGCGCGCCGTAACCGAGCCCATGAGAATGATCGCGAGAAACGCGGGCCAGGACGGCTCCATCGTTGTCAGGAACGTGCTCGACAGGAAAGGCAGCGAAGGCTACAACGCAGCCACGGAGAAGTACGAGGACCTCATGAAGAGCGGCGTTGTCGACCCGACGAAGGTCGTCAGGGTGGCCCTTCAGAACGCCGCGAGCGTGGCCGGCCTCATGGTGACCACGAATGTCCTGATTGCCGAGAAGCCGAAGAAAAAGGACGGTGATGAGGACGGCGGCGACATGGGCGGCATGGAGGACATGTATTAAACGGCTGTCAGCTGTCAGCTTTCGGCTTTCAGCTTTTTCCCTCCTCCTCCGCCATGACTGGTAATTGTACGCGCAGAACTGCAGAGAATCGATGTCGGGAAAGAGGATAAAGGTGAAGATCGATGACCGGGATACCCCCGAAGCCGGCGGGGAATCGCCCGTCGGCGGCAACGGGGAGGAAGCGGCAATGAAGAAGCCGCTCTACCGCGTTGCCGACAAGAGACACTGGGCCGCCGGCGACGAGGCCGATGACGGGGACGGGGACGAGCCTGACAGGAAACCTGCGCATGTCGAGATGCTGGAGCAGCAGCTTCGGGAAAAGGACGAGAAGCTCGAGCAGACCATAGAGAGCTACAGGAAAGTTTCCGAGGAATACGAGGCTTCGAAGATCAGGCTGCGCAGGGACGCGGCAAAGGAGATCGAGAAGGGCCGCCACGCGGTCCTGGCCGAGATCCTGGGCGTCATCGACAATTTCGACAGGGCGCTCGAGGCGGCGAAGGAGAACAGGGATTTCGACTCTTTTCTCGAGGGGATCGAGCTCATACGCACGCAGATGCTCGAGAAAATGAGCAATTTCGATGTCCGGAGAATGGAGGCCATGGGCCGGAAATTCGATCCCGCGGTGCACAACGTGGTCACCCAGGTTCCCGTCGACGATCCCCACCGGGACGGCGTCGTGGTCGGCGTGATATCCGAAGGCTATTTCGTGGGCGACACCCTCCTCAGGCCCGCCACCGTGGCCGTGGGCAAGTGCGAAGAAAAACCCTAGTTAGAGCTCGTCCAGGAAGTTCTTGACCGCCCGGTGATATTCCGGAAATTCGCTCAGGTTGTTGTGCCCGCCCCCTTCGATCACGGCAAGCGTTTTTTTCTTCACCGTCAGAGCATCGAAAATCCTGCGGCCCTGGCCGAAGGGGATGAGCTCGTCGCTGTCGCCGTGGAGAACGAGCGTGGGGATCGTTACCTTCGGGGCTTTTTCCAGGTTCTCGAATTTATAGCTGATGATAAGGCCGGGAAGAGGGATGGGAAAAAACGCGGAAACAAGGTCCGGCATGCTCGTGAAGGGGGACTCGAGGACCAGGGCGCCGGCCTTTCTCTGCCCTGCGAGGTCGAAGGCCACGCCCGTGCCCAGCGACCTTCCGTAAACGACTATACCGTCTTTCTCGTAGCCAAGGGACGTGAGCTTGTCGAAGGACGCCTCGGCGTCCAGGTAAAGGCCCTTTTCCGAGATTTTTCCGGTGCTCTTGCCGTACCCCCTGTAATCGATGACCAGGACGTCGAAACCAAGGGGCACGATGTCGTCGGAAACGAACTGCCAGCTGCTCAGGCTGCCCGCGTTGCCGTGGAAATACAGGGCAACGCCTTTTGGCTCGGGCGCCCTGAACAGGATAGCGTTGATGGTTTCGCCGTCGCTCGTGTCGATGAAAAGCTCCTGCGCGTTTTCCGGCAGGCGGAAGTCGAAATCCCTTGGGAGCTTTTCAGGAACGAAGATGAATCTTTCCAGCATGACGTAACTTGTTACAAAAATGACGGCAACGGCGGCGGCAAGGATGATCGCGATATTCCTGATTCTCTTTGCCGTATCGGTGAGTGCTGCCGGCATGGGCGGGCTGCTATTTACCCTTCTTCTTTTTCTTCTTGGAAGACTGCTGGGCCAGGAGCTCGCTTTTCTTTGCCTTAAGGATGTCCGTGAAGTCGAGCTTCAGCTTCCCTATCTCGGTGATGAAGCCGCAGGAGCCCTCGTAGAGCGTTTCGTCCGGCGATGCGACCTTGAGCTTGCCCGTGGAGGCGGTCGTGTCTATTTCCGAGATCTCGAACAGGACCTCGTCCCTGTTCCATGAATCCGCCATGAACTGGAGATTGAGGTTCTTCTTGTGCTTGACCGTGAAGGCCCGCACTTCGAGCTCGAGATTCAGAGAATCGATCGTGATGTTTTCTTTCAATGCCTGTCCGTTTTTCTCGCCGACGGCATCGTTGATGTTGTCGATGACCTTCTCAAATTTTGACCTCAGGATTCCCTCGGACTGGATTTTTTCGAGCCTCTGCTGGGCAAGCTCCTCGAAGTGAATGGTTGTTTTGCCTTTACCAAGCTCGATCACGACCGGGCCGTTGACCGAATCCTCCTCGCCCGAGCTGATCAGCATTTTCCCCTCGCCGGCCGCCTCGTCGTACTCCAGGAGCTCGTAGGTAACTTTGTTCTGCTTTTCGAAGTCCATGAAATCAACGGTCGTGGGGTTCTTCACGCCGCCATTTTCAGCGGGCGAGAAAGCCACGATGTCGGCAAGCAGCCTCATGGTCGGCTCGGCAATCAGATCTTCGAACGCTGCCTGGTTTCCTTCCTGGATCGCCTTGTTCAGCGCGTCGATCGCCCCGAGAAACCTGTCGTCGACGGTCTTCGCACCCTTGGGCTTGCCGGAGCCCGGCGTTTCCGGCCCGTGTTCTTCACCTTTTTTCGGACCGCAGGACAGAAGGAAACAACACATTGCCCCCGTTGCGATGACAGTTGCGGTTGACAACTTTGATTCTGACATAATCACCTCTCCTGAAATAAAAGGCCACTTATAACAAAAACATACCGGTATGACAACTCCTGTCAAGTAATTCCTGGCACGGCGGGGGCGCGCAGGTAAATTCATGAAAAGGGCCCTGACCTCATTTTTTGTGTGTGAACTCATTTTTGTGTTGACAAACCCTGCAGGATTATTAATTATCTCGAAGAGAAAGGAGATGAGTAGCATGAAAAGTGTTGTAAAAGGAATTATTATTGCGGCCTTGCTTGCATGTGTTGCCGGCTGCGGCCCTTCCAAGGACGAGTGGGAAGCCAAGATCAAGGAGGTCGACGATCTGAAGGCCCAGCTCGCCGATCTCAAGGCCCAGTACGATGCAGCGGTGGGCAAGCTCACGGAGGAAAACAAGGGCATGCTGGAGCAGCTCAATGACCTGACCAAGGCCAAGATGTCGCTGGAGGACCTCGTGAACCAGCTGAAAAAGAAGCAGGAACAGGCCAAGGAAAGGCTCAACATGATCAAGAATATGCTTTCCAAGTTCAAGGCGCTCATCGAGGCAGGCAAGCTCAAGGTTGAGATCCGCGACGGGAAAATGGTTCTCGTGCTGCCGAGCGCCGTGCTGTTCGAATCGGGCAAGGCCGATCTCAAGGAGGACGGCGAGATGACCCTTTCGGAAGTCGCTCCCGTGCTCGCGTCCATCACGGGCAGGGAATACCAGGTTGCCGGGCACACGGACGATGTGCCCATCAAGAAGAAAATGTTCCCCTCCAACTGGGAGCTTTCCACGGCAAGGGCTGTCGCCGTGGTCAAGTATCTCCAGGAGCAGGGGGTTCCCGCAACCTCTCTTTCCGCGGCGGGCTACAGCGAATTCGCCCCCGTGGCCGCCAATGACAGCGAAGGAGGCAAGGCCTCGAACCGCAGGATAGAGATCATCCTCATGCCCAACCTCGAAGAGCTTCCCGACCTGGGAGACATCGAAGAGATGCTGAAATAGCCTTCGGCTGATAGCTATCAGCTATCAGCTTTCGGCTTTCAGCTGCATAGAAATAATTTTTTGTGCCGTGTTATGCTAAGGGACATCCTTTTTGGCTGACGGCTGACCCTTGGTCTGCAGCAGAAATGTCTTGTGGCCGAGAAAGGGGCCGATCGCGAAAAGGGGAAGCGTGTAGGCCAGGTGCAGCGCAATGGCCGCGGTCATGGCCGGCTCTTTCTGGTATCCGAAAAAAACGAGCACGGCCACGAAGGCAAGATGAAGCGTGCCCATGTTGAGCGGCGTGAGGGGGATGCCGACCACGATGTTCAGCGCGAGAAGGGCGCATGCCGCCTCGGGTATGGACAGGCTGATGCCCGCGCTGCGTGTGCACAGAAGGACCATGGCAATCTGCAGGGCGTAGCTTGCAAGCGAAAGCGCGATGGCGAGCAAAAGGATTTTCGGCTGTACGGCGGACCCGAAACCCGCCGAGATCTTCTCGAAGAACCGCCTGAATTTCGAGTTGCTTTCGGCTTTATCCCGCTTCCTTCCCGCCACGACCACGATAAGGACGATGATGGCCAGTGACAGGGCGAAGATAACGGTCGCGAGGGTCCCTTTTTTCAGCCACGGCGGAAGCTGGGGAAGAAAGGGAAAGGCCAGGGCAAGGAAAAACACGGTGAGCACATCCATGAGCTTGTCGAGGCCCACGGACGCGAGGCTGGTTGCCTTGCTCGTCCTGTTCTCCCTGGCCGCGGCAATGCCCTTCAGGACGTCGCCCCCGCGGGCCGGGATAAAGCTGTTGACAAAGAAAGACAGGATGGTCAGCCTGATGGACTGCCATATGGACAGGGACGATTCGGAAGCGCTGACATAATACCAGCGTATTCCCTTGGACGTCATGACCAGGACGTTGAGCAGGCAGGCCCCGATCACGGGGGCGAGCCTGACTTTTTTCAGCTCCTGCAGCAGCTTGGGCATGTCCATCCAGTAGATGAGGATTCCCACGATGGCCGCGGTAAACAGGATGGAAAAAATGTATTTATAGGGGAATCCCGGCTTTTTACCTGTCATTTGATTTTTGTGGCTGCTTTGTTTCCAGGCCCGGCCATTTCAGCAGCTCCCCAACGGGCACGGTTCGCATGTTTTTCGATTTAATCCCCTCGATGATCATGGGGAGCGCGGCTGCCGTCGCGCTTTGAATCCGGTTTCTATCATCTCCATGACCGTCATGCAATAGCAAAATGTCGCCGGCTTTGAGATTTTCAAGCGCTCTGGCGGCTATCTGCTCCGGCGTAACGCCCTTGTCCGTGTCCCACACCCCCGTTGTCCATGCGGCAATCCTGTATCCCAGCCTGCGTGCCGCCGACCCCACGGCCGGGCTGACGAAGCCGTGCGGCGTTCTGAGCAGAACCGGTTTCTTGCCTGATGCCCGCACAATCAGCTCCTCGGTTTTTCTTATCTCTTCCTCGATCCTTTTTCCCGGCATGAAGTGCATTTTCCGATGGCTGTAGCCGTGATTGCCTGTTTCATGTCCCTGCCCGGCCATTTGCTCGAGAATTTTCTCGTTGCCGTCGATGTACTGTCCCAGGATAAAGAAGGTGGCCTTGACGCCGTGCGCGGCCAGCACGCCAAGAATTTCCACGGTGCCGGGGCCGGCCGGCCCGTCGTCGAAGCTGAGCGCCACCATACCGCTGCCGCGGTCCCCTCGCCGGAATGATTTCGTAATGATGTTGACCTGTGGAACATAAAGCTCGAGCGCCGCCAGCATGCCCAGAGCCTCCAGCAGCAGCAGGGCCGCGAAAACAGCGCGCAGCCAGAGCGCCTGGCTGCTCGCAGCCATCACCGCGAAAAAAGCGGCCGTGCAGGCGAGCACGGCAATGAGAAAACCGACCTTTATTTTAACGTGAAGCGGCATCTTGACTGTATCAGAAATATAACGCTTTTGTATAATAAATTCCACAATCCGCCCGGCGGAGTTGAGCGGAGCAGGGTGTCACTTGGCGGTTGTGAATTTTTTCGCCGCCGGGGTGGCCAGGAACTTTTTGAGGTACTTGGGCAGCTTGAGCATCCCATTGGTTATCTTGTTGCCGAATATCTTGGATATGAGGCCTTCGCCCAGGTCCACCATGGTGACGTTCGTCATGAGGGTTCGCTCGTCATCGTAGCGGGCGAATTTCAGGTATCCCAGGGCGTCAGCGAGGTCGTTGTCATAGCTCCTGTCGACCTTGAACTTGATCGTGTGATTTTTCTTCATCATGGTGTAGTTGGCATAGTAGGTAAGCTTTGCGGGCCCCTTGCCGTAAACCATCTTGATGAGCTGCTTGTTGCCTTCCTTGCTGACCACCCTGGCCTCGATGAGCGTGTCGTCGTAAAAGAAGTAGTAATTCTTGATATCCGCCATGATCCTGAAACACGTGTCCTGATCCGCCTTTACCAGGATGTAGGATTTGCCTCCACTGTATCCGGCCGATTTATTTTTATTGACGGGCAGTTTCAGAAGATCGCCGGACTCGAGGATCCCGATCTGCTCGTCCGTGAATTTCGGGAGGCCATCGGCATTTCCCGCCGGGAAGAGAAATAGAGTACATGCAATGACAGCCATTATCCCCAATCTCCTTTTTTCCATGCCTGTTCTCCGTTTCTTCAATTGTTGGATAGCGCGTGCACCTGATTTATTCAAGCAATTTGCATGCCGGCCCGCGGCCGGCATGCCCGCTGTTTCCACCAGGACAACCGCCCGCCTGAATTATTTAGCGCAAACTTCCCTGATTTGTAAAGTCATTGACCGTGAAGGCAGGTGCATCCACGATTCCGGGGGATCGAAGGGGCCGGGCCTTGAATCTTGAATTTTTCGGGGTTTTTCTATGAAATTATTTCATAGCGAACTTTTCATTCTTCGCGCTATGAAATAATTTCATAGAAATAATGGATGAAATTCAAGATTC
>JBDRLK010000077.1:0-11325 GCA_043813155.1 Pseudomonadota bacterium
TGATACCAGGAAGCGCATTTTTTCGGCGCTGCAAGTGAAAAACCCTGGTTTCCTTTTGTTTATACATGGTTACGGATATTTTTACCCGGACAATGATATATTATATCGTTTATAGAAATAAAAATAAACAGTTTTGTTGGACAAATATTGTCACCGGCCGGCCGAAAATTGTAATTCAAGCCCAGGGGAAGGCACATAATCAGCCAAAATTCTGGATTGTATGATCTGATCTCAGAGCCGCGCCAGAGGCGTGAGGGGCTGGGGGGATTATCGAGCCTGGATTTGATACAGGCTTTTAAACGAGGAAGTCGTCTATGAATTCCAGGGTCTTGTCAGAGAGCGCAAACCTGATGAACTGCTGCATGTCCTCGCTTTCTTTGATAACGCCCGAGAGCAGGTCCCTGGGAATGTCGTTCTCGATGGAGGAGAGCATGTCGCTCGGCAGCAGCTGCCTGACGGCGCTCATCATGTCGCCGGAAAACAGAAAGCCCGCACGTATGCATTCCGCGGTTGTCGTCCTGCGAATGTCTTCGAACGAAACATGCTCGATCGCCTGGATGGTTCCGCGCAATCTGTCCTGGACCTTTGGAGGAATGACCTGCCACATGTCCTGGACAATGGAGATGACGATGGGGTCGATCTTTTCTTTCTTCGTAAGCCTGCCGAACGCTTCGACCGAGGCTTCCATGATCTGTTTCCCTTCGTCCGCCGGAAGCGTGTAGGCAAGAATTCGTTTTGCCGTGGCGCCCCACATTGTCTTTCCCATGTAAAAGTCGAATGACATGGGTATCCGTCCCGGCGGAAGAAGAACAACAACTGCCGGGGGGTTTGCGCGAACAACGTCGATCTGCATCTTTTTCTCGCGCTTGCTGTACACGGACGCCCTGATATAGCCGAAGGCGCGGATGGCCCTTTCAATAACCGGAGCGACCGGGCCGGATGAGAATGGCGTTATCTGGTCACCCACGTTGACGCCGTAATCCGTCAATCGCTCGACGGTGAGGGAGGGAGCGTGCTCCCACAGATGCTGCAGCACTTCGAGCCATCGCGCGGATTCGTCGGACTCCACGAGCGACGCAAACTTCTTCGCCGTACCGCTTTTGCCGATGAGCTGGTATTTTCTGATGTCATAACCGGCCTTTTCAGAATCGAACGTCGAGAATATCCCGCGCAGCAGGTAGGACGAGGATCTGTGCGAAAAGTTGCCGGGGCCGCGCTCGAGCAGGTCGCTGACCATGCCGAGCCTCCAGGGCTTCTCGGCGAACCTTTCGATGGCGACATCCCCTTCGCGCTTCGCCTTTGCCGCAATCTTCGGCTCTTCGACATACTCTTGAGTTTCAGGCTTCTCCTCCGTCCCGGGCAGCGGAGGAGGCTGCGGGGGCAGGGGCGGCGGCAGCGCCGGGAGAGGGGGCGGTGCGGCCTCATCTTCGGCTTCGACCGCAGGCTCTTCGATCGGCTCCCGCCGTTCACGAGCTTCTTCTTCGGCGGGGCCCAAGCCCCGCACTACGTGCTTTTCTTCATCTGCCGCTGCTTCTTCCGGCTCCAGCGCCGTCCTCGAAACGATTACAACTTCGACACTCGTCTTTTCGTGCGCGCCGTGGTCGATGATGACGCTTTCTTCTTCCTCCTCTTCCACCTCCTCTTCCACCGGCTTTTCATCCGGCTCATCCCCGTCCTCCGCCTTCCTCTCTTTTTCCCTGTCGCCGGGAACATTGATAATGACCTTCGGCTCCACGTCTTCGGTCTTGCCGATCGAGTCGATAATCACGGAGGCCAGCGCCGGCGGGAAGGAAGGTGAGCCGGCTTCCTGCACATCCTCGTCGTCATCATAGGCGTCCATGCCCGCGGGAACCATGGACAGTGCCCTGATGGCATCGAGCTCCTTGTCCGGAAGGTCGATGATGACCTTGGGCAGATCCTCCAGGTCGAGCGCCACGGCATCGAGCAGCTCTTCCTGCTCCTTTGTCAGGGCCGACGGCGGGCCGAAATCGACCTTGTCAGGCGCCGCTTCCGCGGCAACTTTCGCTTCAGCCTCCGCAAGGGCCTCCGCTGTCGACGGCGCCGGAACCGTCTGTTGCGGGGGGTAGTGGTCCAGCGTGGTTTCCTCTCTGCGTGTCTGCAGCGGGGCCTTGGCCACGTCCTCCCACTGCTTGTCGAGGGACTCGGGCGGAATGCTTATGCGGGGATAAGCATCATCGAGGGGAGGAAGCTCTTCTTCCTCGGCCTCCTCCTCGTCGGACAGCTTCGAAGTCTCGATGATCACGTCCCGCATCTCAGACAGCGTGTCGATCCGTTTGATGTACTGCGAATCTTCGAGCTTGCTGCCTATGGCGGTTTCCAGGCTCGTGATCCAGGTGTTCAGGATATCCTTGGCAATGGCCACTCCCGCATCACCCTCGCGGGCAATGAGCCGCACGCCTTTCACAACGTCGAGCCCGGGGTCCCACTGGATGCACTCATTCATCAGCCCGTAGGCCGAAGGCATGTTTTCCTGCTCGAGAAATCGCCTGACCGTGCTGATCACGAACCGGCTGATTTCGTCCCTCGACGCCCCCCCCGACCTGAGGATAACCGCTGCCTGGCTCGCGGGCTCGTACCTGTGCATTTTCAGGGCAATCCTGACGATCGCGTCCATGACAGGGCCTTTCCTGGGGGCAAGCGAGAAGGCCTGAAGCAGGATTTTCGAAGCGCTTTCCAGGTCGCCGAACACCTCGTCCATCTCCTTGGCATACTTGTAGAAAAACGCCCTTAAGGTCTGCCTTCCCGGCATGTGATTCTCGACGATTTCGTGGGCCAGGATAAAGGCCTGCTTATCCTTCTGCTTGACGGCCTTGGACTTGATTTCGGTAAAAAGGTTGTCATCGGTCGGCGTCACCTCTAGACCCCTGAGAAGAAGCGCAAGGGCCTCGGTGTCCCGCTGCAGCTGGACTTCCAGGATCAGGGCCGCCCTTTTCAGCAGCATCAGGATTTCTGATTCGCTCGATGTCCTGTCGGCGACCTTCTGATAGAAGTCGGCCGCATCGCGCCAGCGCTCCAGCTTTTCATAGCAGAGACCGGCAAACAGCCCGCTTTCAATGAACTCCGGGTTCTTTTGCAGGCTGCGCTGCGCGAAAACCGCTCCCTTCTTGAAATCCCCGGTGAACCAGGCGGCAAATCCTGCAAGAACGATGTCCATCCACTTGTAGTCCTCGGTGGGAGCGGACCGGCGCAGAAGGTCGGTGAGTCCCTCTTCGTCAAAAAGATCGATGCCGTACTGCGTTGCAAGAAACTCGAGGTAGTCTTTGACGTTGACGGAAGGCCGGCCCGCTTTCCAGATCCTCGAGATGGTCAGGAGCAGCCCTTCGACCCCGGCGGGCCCCATTCCCTTGTAAATATCGGCCAGCTTGACGAGGAACCCAAGCCTCTGTTCCGGTTCCGTGCTGATCAGAATGCTTCGTTCCAGGCACCTGACCGCCTCGGCCCCGTAGCCCCACTCGGCAAGGAACCTGCTCTGCTGATCGAAGAAACGGCTGATCTCCTCGGGCCTTCCCGGCGCGTCCTCCTCCTGGGGAAATGGAATGTCGATGCAGGTCCTGAAGATGGCGACGATGTCGGCCCGCATCTCGGGCTTCTCATCGGCGAGCTCGAAAACAAACCGCGCGAAGGGGAATATCTCCGGGCTGAGAAAGTGCCACCTGACGAGCCCGGCAAACAGCGCGGCGATACTCTGGTCGTCCATGCTGCCTTCGTCGGCCCTGGCGGTGAGGCCGGTTATAAGGCGCTCGTTCCAGGCAACCGCATGCAGCGTGCTGCGGATAGTCCGGTTGAAGCCTTCGGTGTCATCGGCCTTCAGCTGAAGCCCTGCGGCAAGCTCGTACAGCTCCGGATAGAGGTACCGGGGCATCTGCCCCGTGCTTTCCATCAGGAGCGCTGCGGCCCCGGCGTAATCTTCGTTTTCGATCTGGTATTCCAGGTTGTTGAAGACAACGGACGGGTAATCCGGCAGGCTCGTGCCCGCGATTTTCCAGAACGTGGGTCCTCTCATGTGGAACTGGGGGGTGAGATCCGAATAGGTCGCAAGCTCGAAGTAGAGCTTGCCCCTTTCCTGGGGCCGGGATGTGGCGATCTTCCTCTCAACGAACTGGACAAGGCTTTCGATGTTTCCGGTTTCAGCGGCCCTGGCCGATGAATACCTGATAACGTCCCTGTTGAAAGGCTGGACCTTGAGAAGCACGCCGTACAGCTTTTCAAAAAGGCCCTGGGCCTCTTTCGCTTTTTCCGGCCCGACCTGCTTGAGAACATAGGTGGCTTCCTCGACAAACGTCACAACCTCCGGCTTGTCCCTGTTGTGCTCCGTCACGAGGGCCGCGGCCTTTTCAATGAAAGCCGTCGCGCCCCCCTTCTCCTCCACGGCCACAAGGGCCGCCAGGACCAGCTCCCAGTTGCAGATCTCCCGGTCGAGCAGGGTTTCGATTATCCCGACGGCCTTTTCCCTTTCTTCGGGAATCTCGAGCATCAGGTGGAGCATGCGGAAGGCGTCATCATCCTTATCCCGGTCGCCCGTGAATTCTTTCGCGGCCGTTTCCGGCTCACCCAGCCTGTCGCGCAGCCGCTTGAGCCCCGTCCTTCTCGAATCCAGCCTGTGCAGGATCTTGTCCTTTGCATCGTGCAGGGCGGCGGCATCCTGGGCATCGGGGTACTGTTCTATCTGCCTGTCCAGCAGGGCGGAGGCCATGTCCGGCGAGTGCAGGATTTCTTCAGCGGCGTGGGCGGCTTCGAGCAGCCAGAAACGCCTGCTGCTCTCGGGCCGCGCCGGGGTGTTTCGAATGGATTTGATGAAACGCAGGCAGCTGGACCTGCTGAGCTTTCCTTCCGCGAGAGCCTGCAGCACGATTTTAACGGCGGTTTCGTTTTCCGGCTCGAGCTCGATGACCTGCGCGGCGATGTGGCCGGCTTCCTTGAGCTCCCCGAACTCGTCGACAAGCAGCGTTGCCAGCTTGTTGCCGATCTCGACTCTCTGCCTGGCGGTCGTCACGTCCTTGAAGGATTTTTCGAGCAGATCGAGCATCATGTTGGGCTGGGAGATTTTTTCCATGATGTCGATGAGCTTTGTCAGCGCCCATCCCTTGCCCGAGGATGTCTTGATGAGCACCTCGTACGCCTCGCGGGCAAAGTTCATGGTTCCTTCGATCTTTTCGGCGCTGTAAAGAGCCCCGAGAGACCACAGCGGGTTGGTCCAGCCCTTGCGGTCCGACGTGAGCGAGAAATGGGTGATGAACTCGATGAGATCCGGGCCCCAGCCGAGGTTCCTGATGATTTCTGTAATGAGATCGAACACCTGAGAGCTGATATGAACTTTCTCGATCGCCTCTTTCATGATCCAGGAGATCAGCTCGAACTGCCTGTTCTCTCTCGCGCAGCGGATCGCCAGCGGAAGAACCTCGGGGTATTCCCCCTCCCTGAAGCTTTCGATCTCCAGCCCCCTGTCACTTTCGGCTTCCAGGGCGATCGACGGGTCCCTGGTGAAAAACTGGATGAAGAGGGCGAGGTTTTCGAAATCATAAGGCTTGTAAATGAATGCTTCATGCAGGCACCTTGCCGCTTCCTGCATTTTTCCCTTGAAGAAATAATGGATCGAGAGGAATCGAAGCAGCGCGGATTTCGTATCTCTTCCGGCGGGGAGAGATGAGATCTTCATGGGGAGCGTTTCCCTTGTCAGCGTGTCCGATCTTCCGGCCAGAAAGCTGAGAAGGAGCTTGCGTTCCGTGGCAATATCCTCTTCGTGAACGACCTGCGATATTTTCTCATAGTACGCGAGTGAGGGCTCGAATGCGCTGAACCCTTCGAGCAGCAGGTTCCCGGTTTCGAGAGCAAGCTGGAAATCGGCGCCTGAATCGTCGGCCACTTCCCTGGCGCTGAGCAGTATCATCTGTTTGACGAGCTGGAAGAGCCTGTCAAGCTTGATATCGGCGCCGGACGTGGATGCATAATCCTCCATCTCCACTTTCAGCATTCCCGTAAGGAAGAGAAGCGAAAGCGCGGCTGCGGCCCCGGCGCCGTACTTGGATTCGAGCGAGTCGTACGTCTCACCGCCGACCACGGGGAGGGGGAGCTCGCCCGGTATGATGGAGCGCAGGCTGCCGATATACCTCTTCATCCTGTCCGTCGGCCTCACGAGGGCGTAGGGGGCCGCCTGCGTGGGTTTGAGTATTCCCGCATCGTAGGCGATCCTCAGGTATTCGAGCAGGAGCAGCACCGCCCTCTGGGCCCCGGGATGCTCCAGGGCCCCGGAGTGCTTGTAGGACTTGAAAGAGATATCCTTGAAATTCGTTCCCAGAAAAAGAGAAAGCCTTTGCGCGGCCAGCTGGTAGCGGGACAGGGTCAGGTTCTCGATCGAGATCATCCCCCCCTTGAGCAGCGCTTCGTAGGGCGTGATATTTTCCTGCCTCGCCAGGTGCAGCACCTGCTGGCATGCCTGGTGGCCAAGCCTTCCCGTGGTGAGCAGGAAATCAAAGAACGTCTGCCCCGGCCCCTTGAGCGAGCTGTCGAGCAGGTAACCGTCCTCGACGCCGAACGACACCGTGTTCAAATCCGAGACGATGGTCAGCTTGCCGGCGACTCCCGGATTATCGCACTCAAAGAAGGTGTCAACCAGCTTTTGCAGGAGGCTGTTCAACGCTTACCTCAATCGTACGGGTCGCCGTCCGTTTTAGGCGTGTCGGAGGTTGGCTGGCCGATGGAAGACTTGACCTCCGATTCCCCTGTGCCCCCGGAACCGGAAGTCGGCGGGGGTGAAGGAGGCGGCGACACGGGAATCGGCTCGGGCGTTGCCCCGGCGTCTCCACCTCCGGTCGATTGCAGCAGGTCCTTGAGCTCCTCGACGTTTCTTTTCGCGAGGCTCGCCTGGGACCCGCCGGGCAGCACCTCGAGATATTTCTCGTAATGTTCCAGCGCGAGCTTTATCTTTTTCTGCCGCTTGTATATTTCCGCCAGGCCGATGATCGCCGGACCGTACCTGGAATTGTTATTCAGCGCCTTGCGAAACGCGTTGACTGCGTCGCCGTTTCGCCCCGTGTCGATGTAGCATTGTGCCAGGGCGGTCCATGCCTCGGCTTTTATGGGATTGACGTCCAGGGCGCTTACATAATACTCGATGGCCTTGGCGCAGTTGCCCGCGCTCTGCAGTTTCTGGCCCTGCTTGTAATAATATTCGAAACTCTTGCCCGATGGCGCCGAAGCGGGAGAGGCGGACTTTTCCTCCTTTTCCTCCTCCTGCTCTTTCTCTTTCTTTGCCGTGACCGCCCCGGTGGCGGCCGGAGGCGGCTGCGCGTCCACATCGGCCGCCTGGACATCCGGGTCCGTGGCCGCGTCGGCTGCCTGGCCCGCGGCGAGGATCAACCCTTTCTGAAGGGCGTCGGCAAGAACGGTGGAAGGCATGTGATTCTTCTGGGCCGCGAGAATTTCCTCGAGCTCCATCATGGCGTCGTCTTTTTTCCCGCTCAAGGCCAGCATGAGGGCAAGGTGAAAGCGGGCCGCGACCAGCTTTTCATTTTTTCGCAGGGCCCGCTTGAATCCGGCGATGGCGCCGTCGATGTCCTTGTCCTGCTCATAGTCTATTAGAGTCTCAATATAAATGGATTGCCCGTCGTTGGGCTTTGCGTCGAGCGCCTTGTTGATCGCCTTGGCGGCGGCTTCCAGCTCGCCACCCAGCCTGAGGGCGTTGGCAAGGGCTCTCTGCGCCGCGTAATGGTCGGCCTGGATCCTTACGGCCTCGTCGGCATACTGCCGCGCCTTTTCGGCAAGGGGCGTGATCTCGCTCCTGAGCTTTTCCTGCTCCCCGGGGCTGAGCGGCGCCGCCTGTTGATGGTCCAGCCTGTTCTTGAGGGACTGCGCTCTCGCGGCCTGGATTCCCGAGAGCCCTACCTGCAAATCCACACTGCGCGGCTGCTTTGTCAGAAGGGCGTTGTACAGCTTTTCGGCTTCATCCAGCTTCAGGCTCGTATCCGCAAGCACAAGCTCCCTTGCCCTTTTAAGCCCATCATCGATTCCCGCTTCCGACGTCTTCGGCTCCTTCAGCTTCCCCATCCATTCCAGCACGGCGTCACGGTGAAAAATGCCCACGTAGGCCAGCGGCGAGGCAATGATCAGGAAGATAATGATGATCGCCGTTTTTCTTCCCCGTGCCGGAGCCACGATCGGCTTGAGAATGGACTCCCCCTCTTCCATCTCCATCTCGTCGGTCTCCATGCTGCGCGCCAGGGGCCCCTTCACGGTGCCCTCCTCCTGGCTTTGAAAGACAGGAGACGGCTCCTTGTACGGCTGCGTGGCCCTGCCCTCCTGCATATCCTGCCAGCTCTCTTCGTGAACGGGCGTTACGGAGGGTCGCGGCTCGAGCCTCCTGTCCTGGGGAAGGCTGCCCGGCTGCCCGTGTTCCTGCTGCGGCTGCTTGTGAGCGCCGGAACCACCGGTGGTTTTAAAAAGGCCGGACAGCTCCACGATATCCCCGAGATTTTTCCATGTTTTTCCCGTCCTCGAAAGCTCGTCCGCCGGCGTCACCTTTCCGTCAAGGATCCATTTCTGGAGCGTGGAAAACCGGTCAACATTGAAAACCGATCCATTTTTCTTTCTGATCATCCACCCTGCCGTTTGAATGACCCCCATGTCCTCGGCCCTGAATATCTTGAACATGTATCCGCACTGCGTGCACCTTACGACCGTACCTTTGGGACCTATCAGTGTGTCTTCGAAATCATAGGTGGTTTTACATTTTGGGCAGCTGACTTCCATGTTTTCTCAAGTTAATGATTATTTAAATTTGGCTAACCATATACTCTATCACATAGATTTTCTAAATATCAATAAAAAAGTTCAAAGCATTCGCTTTGAACTTTTTTAAGCTGTCAGCTGTCAGCCATCGGCTTACAGATTTTTCAATCCGCCGTGTACACTATATTCTGATAGACCGGGGTCCATAAGATTGGGGCGGTGGAGGTGGCGGCTGAAGGCTGCAGGCTGAAAGCTGAAAGCCGCTGGCGGAAGAGGATCTGCCTCCAGCCTGACAATGAAGGTGTTAACAAAAGTTCACAGGAGAGGGGCAACCATTGAGAAACGGCCCTATAAGCCGCCGAAAATGGCCGTTGTACGGCCATTTTCGGCCTGGCATCGCTTTTGCAAACTCTAATGTGCAAATGTCACAACACCCACACAACGCGACTGATTTTTTTCGGAGGAAAGCCATGAAAACCAAGATCTTTTATTTTCTGCCTGTAATTCTGCTGTCGGTGCCGTTAGCCGGCTGCCCCATCTGGTGGGATGAGTACGGCTACACGGAAGCCTGCGGGGTTCCGGACTGCGAAGGTGAATGCTGGAGCGACTACGATTGCCCCTGGGGATATCGCTGTGACGATGGTGAGTGCGTGGACTCGGACACCTGTTACGATAATGATGATTGCCCGCCAGGCTGGATGTGTGACACGGACCGCGACACGTGCGTGCCCGTGGACACCTGCAACGGCGATGATGACTGCTGGAATCTTCCGGGTTACTGCGATGAGGACGACGATATCTGCGTCCCCACGGGATACTGCTGGAGCGACGAGGACTGCAGCGGGTTCGGCCAGAGCTTCGTTTGCAACGAGGATGGAATCTGCGTGCCTGACGAGGGGCCGTGCCCCGACGGCCACTGCGGGTGCCTGACGGACGGAGACTGCAGCGGCGGCTGGCTGTGCGAGGAAGGCCTGTGCAGGGACCCCGAAACGCTTTGCACGTACAACTTCGAATGCCCGTCGGGCTCGGTCTGCCTGAATTCGTTCTGCCGCGTGGACTGCTCGGCCGACTCTACCTGTCCCAACAGCCAGGTCTGCGGCGCGGGCCTGTACTGCGAGGACGACCCGGACGGCGGCGGCGAGTGCGTCTATGCCTCCGACTGCAGCGGCGATGCCCGGTGCGTGAACGGCTACTGCATGAACAAGTGCGTGAGCAACGATGACTGCGGAGGATTCGAGGCGTGCGTCAGCGGCATCTGCCGCGTGTCGGTCGACGTTGATTTCGAGTGCGCGGCTGAAGGCGATTGCGGCGACGGCCTGACCTGCCGCGACCATGCCTGCAGGATGCCCTGCGCGGCCGATATCAACTGCTCGGGCATGAACGACTTCACGCAGTGCGGATTCGACTTCGAGGAAGTGAAGGTCTGCCGTACGTCCGAGGAAATGGCCGGCCAGTGCGACAGGAGCAAGGACTGCTACTCGGCCAGGTGCTTCAACGGTACCTGCCTGTAGGCGGGGCGTGCCGCCCCGCCGGCTATCAGCTATCAGCTATCAGCTATCAGATCCACCTGCACCGCCACCCCCAAGATAACACCTGGCATTCTGAAGAATCCTGCCGGGACCGGGCCTCTCCATGGCCGTATCCTTCAGGAGCAGGCGCACCTTGTCGATGTCCATGGCGGCAAGCTCCCTCAGGCCGGTTCCGCAGAGGGCATCAAAAGGACGCAGCGCCGGAATGCCGTTCGGGACATGTTCGTTGAACGGGCATGCCTGCTGGCAGATATCGCAGCCGAAAACAGACCGGCCCGCCACGAAATTTCTGAGCTTTTCGTCATCGATCTGACTTGTTTCCGTCGTGCAATGGGAGATGCAGCGGCCCGCGTCGATAGTCCGGTCATGGTGGATGGCGCCTGTGGGGCAGGCCTCGATGCAGGCGGTGCAGGAACCGCACATGTCCGCGGCCGGCTCGTCGGGCTCGAGCTCGAGGCCCGTGACAAAGCCGCCAAGAACCAGGAAAGAGCCGTGGCTTCGAGTCACGATGAGGCTGTTTTTTCCTATCCACCCGATTCCGCACATCCGGGCCCACGGCTTCTCCATGACGGGCGCCGTGTCCACGAAAACCCTGGCACTCAAATCCGGCAGCCGGCGCCTTGCTTCCTCGACGATCCCTTCCATGAGCCCGCGCATCACGCCATGATAGTCCCTGCCCCTGGCGTACCGGGCAATGGCCGCGGCAAAGGAATCGTCCGGCGGCGGGGGGTGGCCGTACCCCGCGGCCGCCATGAACACGGTTTTGGCTCCCGGGAAAAACGCCTCATGGGAAGGGTCGGGACGGATATCCGCGGTGCGCGCCATGTAGCCCATGGCCCCGTGCCGTCCCTTTGCAATCCAGCTCGACAATCGCCGCGCATCGTCGTCGAGCCGCCGGGCCCTTGCGAAGCCGCACTCGAAAAGGCCGTTTTTTTTCGCGGCATTCCGGATGATTTGTTTGAGCTCACGCATTCGATTTTTTTATATAATTCAACTCCAGGGTAGGGGAGGCTTCAGCCTCCCGCTTTCGCCCGATGGGTAGGGGAGGCTT
>JBDRLK010000078.1:0-12003 GCA_043813155.1 Pseudomonadota bacterium
CTCCCGCGCGCCGTCTGTGTTCATTCCTCTCTGAGGCTCGCAGTGAAGCCGTAGACCGAGGAGCCGGATGCGGGAAATCCGCTTGTCCGGATCTGCGGGGGGCCTGGCGGGAGAAACCCCGCCAGGCTATCCCGAACACCCCATGGTATGGTAGGTCTTGCAAAAAACTCCCCGGTGAACTTATATACAGGGTGATATGTCAGGCTTGAACTGGCCCCCGAAATCCGTACCGAATTTCAAGGCGGCCCTTCGCGACATGAAAAGCAGGGACGCCCAGTGGCGCAGGAGAGCGGCGGTAGCCCTGGGCCGCGCAAAGGAGGAGGAGCGGGAAAGAGCGGCCGAGGCGCTCGGTGTGCTGCTGGACGACAAGGACGCGGCTGTCCGGATGGAGGCCGTCCTGTCGGCCGGAAAGCTGAAGGCTTCTTCGCTGGCTGACAGGATCGCCGGGCTTATCGATTCAGACAGCGCCGAGCAGCGCATGGCGGCCCTGGACTTTCTTTCGGTCAGCGGCACGGCGCGTCATTTCGACAAGGTCAGGGAGGTGCTTTCGGGCGACCGGGATCCCGACGTGCGGACCATGGCCCTCGAGACCCTTTCCTATCTCGACCCGGACAGGTGCTATGAGCTCGTGGTAGAGGCGCTGGCCAGGCCCGACGACCACGGGCCCGAACAGCTGCGCACGCTCATCGTCCTTCTCTCGGAGCTCGGCGGCAGCCGGGACGTGGGAGTCCTGGAGAAGTTTTTAAAGCATGCTTCCATTGGCGTGAAAGTGGAGGCCGCGCGCATCCTGGTGCTGCGCGGCAGGGTGGACGACGAAGAGCTGATGACCTCAATCCTCCTGGACGCGATACGGACGGTGAAAGACAAGCGCATGAGAGAGCTGGCCATGGAAGGTCTCTCAAGGCTTCGCAATGACAGGGTGCTGGAGGAGGCGCAATGGAATTTCAGGAGGCTTTTCATCGCACGGCTGGAAAAGATATACTGGGCCGCGATCTGCTCCCGCGCCGGCGATAAAAAAGCCGGCAAGTATCTCGAGCGCATGTACAATGGAAGAAACGTGTGGGCCGCCGCCAAGGTGCTGTGGGCCGCGGGCCTCTGCGGGCTGGAGAGCTGGATTCCCATCATGGAGGACAATATCCGGAGAGGGGCGGGGAGCGAGGAGAACTCTTTTATTCACAGCGCCATTCTGTCACTGGGTGTGATGGGCTGTGAGGCGTCCGCCGAAGCGCTCGCGCGGCTGAGCGAGGAGCTCAAGGATGAAAACCCCTATTTCGCCGGCCTGATCGCGGGCGAGATGGAGGTGTGGGAAAAAAGTTATTAATTGGTGCTGCACGCCCTTGGCGTGCCTCGGGCGGGCCAAGCTTGTCCCGAGCGAAGCGAGGGAGCCGCGCTCGCCCGCAGCACCATGTTTATATCATCATGAACCAGGAAGAAAGCAAATTCGATTTTCTCACCGATTCCCACTGCCATCTCGATGACGAGAGGTTTGCCGGGGATCTCGATGAGGTCCTGAAGAGAGCGTGGGACGAGGGAGTAAAAAGGATAATCGCGGTCAACACGCTCGAGGGCATCGAGGGGGCGCAAAGGGTCCTCGAGCTCGCGGACAGCCATGACTGGATCCATCCGGTTGTGGGCCTCCACCCTCACGAAGCGAAACTGGGGAATGACGATCTTCTGGCGCGGCTCGAGGAGATGGCGCGCGGGCCTCGGGTTGTTGCCGTGGGGGAAACGGGGCTCGACTTTCACTACGACCATTCGCCCAGGCAAAAGCAGCGCGATGTGTTCAGGCAGCAGCTGCGCATGGCCCGGCGGCTGGAGAAACCCGTGGTGATCCATTCGAGGGAGGCCGAGGAAGAAACACTGAAAATCCTCGATGAAGAGAACGCCTGGGAACTGGGCGGCGTGGTTCACTGTTTTTCCGGCGGCCCCGACATGGCCCGGGAGGTCCTGGCCAAGGGATTTTACATTTCCTTTACGGGCGTGATCACGTTTCCCAAGGCGCAGGGCCTGAGATCCATTCTCGCCTCCCTGCCGACCGGCAGGGTTCTTCTCGAGACGGACGCGCCCTACCTTGCGCCCGTTCCCCGGCGGGGAAGGCGCAACGAGCCGGCCTACGTGAAATACACGGCGGCCGAATACGCCCGCCAAAGAAAGCTCACGCACGAGGACGTGGCCAGGATCACGAGCCTGAATGCCGCCCGGCTCTTCGGGCTCGATGCCCGGCTCGCGCCAAGGATCGCCTACATGATCCGCCGCAGCCTGTACCTGAACATCACCAACAGGTGCACGCTCAAATGCACCGTCTGCCCTAAACGAAAGGACTGGCTGGTCAAGGGGCATTACATGAAGCTCGAGGGGGAGCCCGCGATCGATGAGATCGAGAAAGCTATTCTCGAGTTCGACCTTGCGCCGCTGGACGAGGCCGTGTTCTGCGGGTTCGGCGAGCCGACGCTCAGGCTCGATGCCGTTGTCCACATTGCTTCGTGGCTGAAGAAACGGGGCGTCGGGAGGATCCGTCTAGACACGGACGGCCTCGGCAGCCTGGTTCACGGGAGAGACATCCTGGAGGAGCTGAAAGGAAAGATCGACGCGGTGTGCGTGAGCCTGAACGCGCCTGACGCGGAGACCTACCTCTCAATCTGCCCGAACAGGCACGGCAAGGCCTCGTATGAAGCGGTGAAGAGCTTTATCCTGGCGGCCAGGGATGCCATCGGAGATGTTACGGCAACGGTCGTCGGCATGCCCGGCCTGGACACGGAAAAGTGCCGCAGGATTGCCGAGGACGAGCTTGGCGTTTCGTTTCGCGTCAGGGAATACAACGAGGTGGGCTAAGGAGCCGCCCAAAAATTATTTCGACATTTCAGGGTGAATTCCGGCAAACTATGCAATAGCTTCTTCCGGGCGTCGAGGCGCCCGTCCAGCAAGGCGCTTCGGTCCCCATCACGACGGAGGCGTAGTCGAA
The DNA here is from genome assembly GCA_043813155.1 of Pseudomonadota bacterium. Lineage (GTDB taxonomy): Bacteria > Myxococcota_A > Polyangia > DRWM01 > DRWM01 > JBDRLK01. Next base: position 2,963 of record JBDRLK010000078.1, read on the forward strand.
CTACGCCGAGGAGGGATGGAGTGCAATGAGGCGGGGTCAGCGCGGAAGCAAGAAATCGAGAAAAAGCGAAATGGCTTCCGTGGGGTGCATAGCGCCGCTGGACGGGGCCCCGCGCAAGGCGCGCCCGCAAGGCGGGGCCCGGTATCGGCGTCCAGAAGTCGAAATAATTTTTGGGCGGCTCCTGAGTACCGGAGATGACATGAGCATGAGGATTGTGCAAGTAATGCTTTGCGCCCTGTTCGTTCTGATGCCCGCGGCGTGCAGTGACAGGCCCGATTCCATTCAGGCGCTGAAAGCGCTGCCGGGCGGGACGGCGGACATAGACACCAGCCGGTTTCCCTTCTTTTTTGATGAGCGTTTTGAGCAGAGCGCCGTCGCGGGCGTTCCTTCCATCCGCTTCGTGCGAAAGGCTAAAACAGGGAGCCTTCCCAAGGCCGTCGCGGTTTCGCCGGAAGGCTCGACCCTGTTCGTAACGAATTTCGGGCGCGTTAAATCATGGAACATGTTCGTTTTCAACGCCGCCACGCTGGAGAGGGCCGATACCATAGCCTTTGAAGGCAACGGCGTGGAAATGGCCTTTGTTCCCGGAAGCGGCCGGCTGCTCGTGTCGAACTTCCGCATGAACAAGGTCCAGGAGATCGACACGGAAACGCTTGAAACCGTGCGTTCCTGGCCCGTGGGCAGGAATCCCAAGACCATAGCCGTGAGCGCCGACGGAAAGCGCGCCTACGTGTCAAACTGGACATCGGACAGCATAACGGCGCTCGATCTTGTTTCCGGCAAGGTCGTCGGCAGCGTTCACACGGGCAACCAGCCGCGGGGCATTGCCGTGTCGCCGGACGGCCGCACGCTCTACGTGTCGAACTGCGCGGGAGGCTCGCTGGTGCGCGTGGACGCGGAAAAGCTCGAGATCACGGGCACGCTCACGTTCAGCAAGGGGAAACCCACGGGGCCGCGCCACGTCGCGCTCTCCCCGGACGGGCGCAGGGTTTACGTAACCGTTCAGAAGCTTGCCGCCCTTTTCGTCGTCGACGCCGAGGCCATGAAGATTATCGGAAGGGCCCATACCGGGGCCGGCCCGAAAACCGTGGACATCACACCGGACGGGCGTTTCGGCTTTACGGCGAACTTCAGCATGAGCTCCATCACGGCCGTCAACCTCGCGACAATGGAAAGCCGGACCTTTCCGCAGCCCGTGCTGAAACGCGCCTGCGGGCTGGACATTTCGCCCGACGGATCGAAGCTTTATGTCACGGGATGGAAGGCAGGCCTGCTCGCAGAGTACGCCATCACCTACCCTGACAATGCGATGGTGCTGCGGGCGAGCGCGGCTCCCGCGCTTCGCGCGGGACAAGCTTGGCCCGCCTGGTGCTGCGCCCCCTCGGGGCGCCAATGGGGCACGCCAAGGGCGTGCAGCACCATCCTCTCGACCAACGACGATTTACGGTTGCAATAACGGGCGCGTTTGTTACAATGAGGAAAATCTCGCGAAGAGATCACCATGCGCATTACAGCCAACCAGCTGACATCCGTCAGGATTCTTCTCATCCCCCTCCCCACCGCGCTCATTCTCCTCGGCAACAGGGATATGCAGTTCGTCGCGCTGGCGCTTTACATTGTCGTGGGCATGACCGATTTTTTCGACGGCATGCTCGCGAGAAAATACGGAACGACGAAGCTCGGCGCGCTCCTCGACCCCATCGCGGACAAGATCTACACGGCCCTACTGTATATTCCGCTCAGCCTGCTCGGCTGGCTGCCTCACTGGATGATCGTGGCCATCCTGCTGCGGGACCCGGTTATAACCTGCCTGCGGTCCCTGTGCACGATGCGGGGCATTCCAATGAAAACCGCGAAGCTGGCCCAGTACAAGACAGCGATCCAGATGATTGCGGGAGGATACATCATATGGGTGTGTCTTGTCGCGGACAAGCGGTCGGCCATAACGGGGATGCTCATAGGTTTCGGGCTCTGCATGCTGTGGTTTTTCATCTACACCGGCATGAGGCGCAGGTTGAGCCCGAGGCTCGTTACCCTCGTGGGCCTGGTTTTTCTTGCCGCGCTCATACGCTACTTTTTCTCGTGGCAGCACACGGCCTTTATTTACGGGGCGGTCATCATGGCCATGACCTGGATCGCGGGCCTCAATTATTTCATCAAGCTCGCATTGAAGTTCAGCGCCGGCACGGGAAAAGTTCTGCCCCAATGGTGGGTGTTCTATTTTCTCGAAAGCCTGGTGCTGGCGCTTGCCATCCTGGTCCTGCAGGGAGAGAGCCGGGTCCCGCTCTGGGTGCCCATGGTGGTGCTGAGCATAGAGTTTGCCGTGGGCGCGCTGGACAACATCATCACATCGGACGGAGCGCTGCGGACCTCGTCGGGCACGGGGCTGAAGCTGATGTTCCAGTACGTGATCATCGGCCTGATTTTTCTCAAGTTGTGGTATCCCGATGCCTTGCCGTCGTCGCTCAACCATGCGCTGTGGGTGGACGCCTATTTTCTCGTGGGCGTGACGCTGCTGGCTTTCATCTTCTTCTTCGCCAGGCACGGCGTGAAGATCATCATGGGAAAATCCTGAGTCTGCGCAGCGCAGGTTGATTGCCGCATGCACTTGGTAGGCGCAAGCTTCAGCTTGCGTTATCAATTGCGTACAACGCAGGCATAAAGCCTGCGGCTACCGATCCAGCTTTTTCAGGGAGTCGATGTTCACGAGTGAAAGGAAAATCCGCGCTTCATCGAAGTCCGCCATTTCCTCGATCGTGACGACAACGAGAAATCTTTCGGCCACGAGAAGCGCTCCCTTGCTCGTTGTTTTCTTGTCCGTGCCCGGTTGCGAGGAATGGATGATGATATAGCCCGGCTCGCCCTGCTCTTCGACGTATTTCTGCCGGCTTGTTTTCATGTTCGTGACCAGGGAGACGCCCATCTCGAACCCCACCCTGATCTCGGCGGACATCAGCGTGTCCACGATGGTCAGCGTGGCGGTCGCCTCGCCCCGCCCGAAGGTGATCGAGGCCATGGGCAGCATGGCGCCCCTGTGCTGCTGCTGCGTCTCAGACGCATCGCCTTCTTTTTTCCAGCCCTTGATTTTCGAGGGGAGGCATTTTTTCAGCAGCTTGGTTTCTGCGGGCTCTTTTCCGTCGTGCGCCTCGGTCTGCTTGTCCACTTTTGCCCTGGCGTCCTCGCCGTACTGAGTCCAGGCAGCGACAATCTGGTCGAGCCCTTCAATTCCCTCGGGGAACTGGTCAGGATCCATTCCACCGAGCCCGGACATGTCGGGAAGCATGGGCGGGGATTTCTTCTCGGCGGGTGCGGTTTCAGCGGTTTCAACGGACCCCTCATCAATCCCTTCCGGCTCGTCTTTCCCGGCGCCGCCGGTGGCGATCACGGCTCCCTTGCCGGCCGGCTTTCCGTCATTTGCCGGAGCCGGCTCAACGGCCGCACCCCCTGCCGCGCCATCGCTCTTCTGAGGTTTGCCGACGTGAGATTCGGGGCTCCCTTTGCTGCTCTTGTTGCAGCCGGGGGCAATAATGAAGGCAGTGAAGAGCACGGGCAGGGCGGAATAAACAAGTGCAGCGCCTGGTTTCATCATTCCCAGCAATAGCCGTATTCAGTGCTTCCAAGCAAGACGTGGGGCTCAAAGGCGTTGCATGTCCCGACAACACAGTACCCCGTGGGGTAGGTGCAGTAGCGTATGCACTGGCCCAGGCCCGGCATGCAGAAAAATCCCGGGGCGCACTCGGCGTCACCGCTGCAGGGATCGCTGTCCCTGCCTTCACCGGCGTGGGGGTCGCAATCCGAGAGGAAGCGGTTCAGACCGCCCGATTCCTGGTAGATCATGCAGGCGAAACCCTCGGGGCAGCCGATATTCGAGATCGGGTCGCAGGATTTCGAGCAGAGGTGCACGTAGGGCAGCACGGTCTCCTCGTACGCGAGATCGTACACGCACAGGCTCCCCGTTCCGAAACAGTCAAAATCGTCGCGGCAGAACCTGAAGCACAGCTTGTCGCTGCTGCCGTTCGTCAGGCAGCTCAGCCCGACCCCGCACTCCGTCTCGTCCAGGCATCGCTGGCCCTCGGTGTAGGTCCCTGCCGGGACGCAGATCCTGTCCATGCCGTCGATGGAGCATTTCTCGGCGAACGCGCACCCGGTCTGATCCCAGAGGTCGCATTCCACCTCCGGGCAGGTCCGGTCGATGCACAGGTCCACGGCATCGGTCCATTCCGTGGGGTAATCCGGAGCGAGGTCGATCCCGTCAATGCCGTCGACGGGCGGGGTGTCGGGGAAAACGTCGGGAACGTCGCCGGCCGTTTCGCCGTCCGGGAGCGTTGTTTCCTTGAAGCACGTGAAATCGCAGCCGTCGCCGTTTTCCAGGTTGCCGTCGTCGCACTCCTCGGTCGACTCGCGGATGCCGTTGCCGCAGATGGCGCCGGGCCTCTTGCAGTCATGGGTGCAGAAATCGCCGTCAAAGATGTTGCCGTCGTCGCATTCCTCGCCGAATTCGCGCATACCGTTGCCGCACACGGCATCGATGCCGTTGCCGTTGGAGTCCCCGCCGCACGAGACCGCCGCCAGCAGCAGGAGGAGCACGGCGTTTTTGACTTTCAATAGCAATAGCCGACCTCCTGCGACCCGACGACGGCCGGCGTGTCGAAGGCGGTGCACGTGGTGCCGCCCGTGCACGTGCTCATCCCGCCCGGGCTATAGCACCAGGCGAGGCACATGGTCTCTCCGAAGCAGGCCAGACCGGCCGCGCAGTCGGCTTCCGCGAAACAGGAGGAATCCTGCGTGCCGTAGCCCACGTCGCCGTTGCAGTCGGTGAACGTCACTTCAGGCACGGTGTCCGAGTCCCTGTCCCAGGCGTAGAGGTCGCATCCATAGCCGGCCGGGCATCCGCTGCTGCTGACAAGGTTGCAGTCGTAGGAGCAGCAGTTGGCTCCGGGAACAGGGGTCCCGCCCGCGGAAAGCGGGAAACAGATCGACCCGTCTCCGGGGCAGTTTGCGTCCGCGGCGCAGTAGGGGTAGCACGCGGCCGTCGTCCCCGCATCGTTCGTGCCGAGGCAGATGTACCCGGCCGCGCATTCCTCGTCGGACAAGCACGTTGATCCCTTTGTCCCCGTTCCCGCCGGCAAGCACGCCCTTGCGGTTGTTTCCTGGTCGAGCGAGCACTTCAGTCCCGCGCCGCAGCCGCCGTTGGGATAGAGGCAGCAGGGCGACTCCGTGCAGCTTCCCGAGTCGACAGGGACGTCGTAGGGAGTATCCACTGGTATATCCGGCACAAAGTCGGCTGACGGGTCATAGGGAAGGTCATAGGTCGGGTGCTCGGCAACCGTGTCGAACGCCGGGTCGTCGATTTTCGCGCACATGGAAAGGCAGACGCAAAGTCCCGCCGACATCAACAGCGCGCCGACATGCTTGATCTTTTTTTCTTTCATTATTTTGCCCTTTAATTGGAATCGTGCCGGGTAGGAACGCATCCAGGTATCGAAAGCCCGGGTATGGGAGCCTCAGGCTCCCCTCCCTTGATATCTTCAGGAGGCTGAAGCCTCCCCTACCCAAAAGTCAGGCTGCAGCTTAATTTCTAATAACACATTTTAAAAAAATTGCAAACGACTATAACATTGATCACAGTCGTCACGCAGCCATGGAAAACCTTGTCCCAGACCCGCAAAAGGCCGATATTTTAGGCTTGGCACGCAATGATTTGAAGCAACTGCTGAAAGCAATGAAGCAGCCGGCCTATCGAGGGGACCAGGTATTCGACTGGATCTGGCACAGGGACACGGCGGATCCGGAAGGCATGACAAATCTCCCGCTGGTGTTGAGGCGGAAGCTGAAGCAGAGCTTTGACTGGTCGCTGCCTTCCATTGAAGCGGGGCAGACCGACCGCGACGGAACGACGAAGCTGGTCCTGGGGCTCTCGGACGGGCTGAAGGTGGAGTGCGTGCTGATCCCGAGGATCGGCAAGAGCGGGGCAGAGGGGCGGGCGGGGGCCGAAGAAGCGGCGGTTTCATGGAAGGACACGACCCTCTGTGTCTCGACCCAGGTGGGGTGCCGCTTCAGGTGCGTGTTCTGCAGGTCGGGAAGGGATGGCCTGAAAAGGGACCTGCGTGCCGGCGAGATCGCCTCGCAGCTGCTGGCGGCGGGCCGCCGGCTTCCAACCGGCGGCGCCATAACGCGCATCGTTCTCATGGGGATAGGGGAGCCTCTGGACAATTTTGAAAACAGCTGCCGGGCCGTCAGGGTCTGGCTGGACAACGGCGAGCGCGCATACGGCGGCGGCAGAATCGTTGTTTCCACCGTCGGCATCCGGCCGGCCCTGGCCCGCCTGACGGATGAGCTGGGCGGGAAGGTGGGGCTGGCCCTGAGCCTGCACGCCGCGTCCGCCGTAAAAAGAAAGAAAATGGTCGGCAAGGCCGGGCGGGAAAATCCCGCCGGAATACTCGAGGCAGCCTGCGGGTTCACGTTGCCGAAGGGGGAGAAGCTGACCGTTGAAAATGTCCTGGTCGGCGGCCTCAACGACTCGCAGGGGGACGCCCGGGACCTGGCATCGCTGCTCGAGGGGAAGCCGTGCATGGTCAACCTGATACCGTTGAACCCGGCACCGGGAATGAGCCTTGTGCCGCCTCCCGCCGACCGCGTCGAGGCATTTCAGAATATCCTCAAGGCGCGGCGGATCCTGACATTTATCCGCCGCCGGAGGGGGGGTTCCATCCAGGCTGCCTGCGGTCAGCTTGCATTCGGTAAGCAATGATTATACAGTTCGCTGATAATGCAAGTCAAAGATTGCGGCTGCCGTCATCCTGGGCTGCGGCACAGGCCATTGACAAATTTGAAATAGGACTCAATTTATAGTCATACGATCATGGCCAGACAGGATAAAAAGAAGCAGAAACCGCCGCACAAGCCGTTCAGCCTGAAAGAGGGAAGGAACATCGGCAGCATCATACTCTGGGGCCTGCTGATTCTCATCGGCCTGTACGCCATCCGCCAGCATCTTGCCGTGGGCAGCGCCGAGATCCGATACGACCAGTTCAAGAAGCTCGTGAGCGAGGACAGGGTCAAGGAGGTCAAGATCGGGGCCGACGAGATCCTGGTCGTGCTCAAGGATGGAGCTTCCGTGGAATCCATCGTGGGCAAGGAGCACGCGCAGAAAGCCCCGAAAGCGCTCAAGGTCGTCAGGATACCCGACATCGAAGATGACATCGTGGGCCAACTGGAAAAGCACGGCGTGCCCTTTGCGGGCGTCAAGACTTCCGATTCGTGGCTTCCGCTGATCCTCTGGGGAGTCATGCCTCTCGTGGTCCTGATATTCCTGTGGCGGACCATGTTCCGCAAGATCGGCGGCGGCGCATCGGGAGCCCTGAGCTTCGGCAAGAGCAAGGCTAAAATCAAGGGGGAGCAGGACATCCGGGTGACCTTCGAAGACGTTGCGGGCGTGGATGAAGCCAAGGAAGAGCTGAAGGAAATCATACAGTTTCTCAAGCACCCGCAGAAATACATCCGCATCGGGGCCAGGATACCCAAGGGCGTGCTGCTCGTGGGCCCCCCCGGAACGGGCAAAACCCTGATGGCCAGGGCCGTGGCGGGCGAGGCAAAAGTTCCGTTCTTTTCCATATCCGGCTCGGAGTTCGTCGAGATGTTCGTGGGCGTGGGCGCGGCACGTGTGAGGGATCTCTTCGACCAGGCGGGCAAGCAGGCGCCGTGCATTGTTTTCATAGACGAGCTTGACGCGCTCGGAAAATCACGGGGCATGGGCGCGCTCATGGGCAATGACGAGAGGGAACAGACGCTCAACCAGCTTCTCGTGGAGATGGACGGGTTTGACGCGAACAGGGGCGTCATCATCATGGCGGCCACGAACCGCCCCGAGATCCTCGATGTCGCGCTGCTGCGGCCGGGGAGGTTTGACAGGCAGGTCCTCGTGGACCGCCCCGACCGGAGGGGCAGGGAGGCCATCCTCAGGGTGCATGCCAGGGACGTGAAAATTTCAGAAAGCGTGGACCTGGCCGCCATGGCGGCGCAAACGCCGGGGTTCGCAGGCGCGGACCTGGCCAACGTGGTGAACGAGGCGGCGCTCCTTGCCGCGAGGCGCGGGAAAGAGGAAGTGGAGCAGAAGGACCTTGCCGAGGCGGTCGAGCGGGTGGTCGCGGGCCTGGAGAAAAAAAGCAGGATCATCACGGAAGATGAGAAGAAAATCGTCGCCCACCACGAGATCGGGCACGCGCTCGTGTCGGAATTTACCGAGGGCGCGGATAACGTCACAAAGATTTCCATTGTTCCGAGGGGCCTGGCGGCCCTCGGCTACACCATGCAGATGCCTACGGAGGACCGCTACCTGATGCGACGCAGCGAGCTCATGGCCAAGATCGCCGGGCTCATGGGCGGCCGGGCGGCGGAGATGCTCATTTTTGATGAAGTCTCGACAGGCGCGCAGAACGACCTGCAGAGGGCCACGGAGATCGCAAGGGCCATGGTTGTTGACTTCGGCATGAGCTTCGAAATCGGCCCCCTGTCCGTGGGCCGGAGGAGAAGGGCGCCCTTTATCGATGAGATGAGCCTCATGGGCCAGTCCGACAAGGTCAGTGACGAGCTGGCGCGAAAAGTCGACGAGGAAATCGATAAGATCATGCGCGAGGCATGGGACAGGGCCTACGGTATCCTGAAAGAGAACGAAGAGCTCCTCAGGCACCTTGCCAAAATCCTCATTGAAAAAGAATACCTTGAAGAGAAGGAATTCGAATCCATTATCGCACAATTTCCAAAGCAGAAGCCGATAGCCAGTAGTGAGAAGCCGGAATAATTGTTTGTCCTCCCCCCAACCATGGCAGGAGGAGGCTGTGGCGGACCTGAAAGCCGATAGCTGAAAGCTGAAGGCCGGCGGACCTTCGGTCCGCCCTAGACTGGAGTTTCGCCATTTTTCTACTGCGACCGGCCCAGGCCGGCCGGCACTGCGTTGGCCGGCCATTTTTTTCCTCGACGTACATCAAGTACGCCTGCGTCAAAAATAACCGTCCGCCTTGTGGCGCCTCGGCCTGATCTCG
>JBDRLK010000079.1:0-3928 GCA_043813155.1 Pseudomonadota bacterium
GGAAACATTCAGGCTCAACGCCTTTTTCATCGGCGACAATGTGCGTGAAGCCGTGTGGAAAGGCAGGGCGGATTACACGCCCATGTTTCTTTCCGAGCTTCCGGGACTTTTTCGAAGCGGCAGGATCCACATCGACGCCGCGCTCGTGCAGGTCACGCCCCCGGACCGCTACGGCTACTGCAGCCTGGGCATCAGCGTGGACATCAGCAAGGCGGCCGTTGAAAGCGCGGACCGCGTCATCGCCCAGGTAAACCCGCTCATGCCCAGGACGCAGGGCGACTCCTTCGTTCCCGTCTCGCGCATCGACTCCATGGTTTTCAATGAAGAGCCGCTGCTCGAATACCCCATGGAAGAGGCCGGAGAGGAGTGCGCGGCCACCGGCAGGCACATTGCCCGGCTCATCGAAGACGGCTCCACGCTGCAGGTCGGCATCGGGTCGGTGCCCGACGCGGTCCTGCGCGAGCTGGCCGGCCACAGGGATCTCGGCATCCACACGGAGATGTTTTCAGACGGCGTCATGGCGCTTATAAAAAAGGGCGTCATCACGAACGAGAAAAAGACGCTGCACAAGGGAAAGGTGATCGCCAGCTTCTGCATGGGCAGCCGGGAGCTTTACGAATTCATCGACGACAACCCCATGTTCGAGCTGCGCCCGTCGGACTACACGAACAACCCCTTCATCATTGCCGGAAACGACAACATGGTCGCCATCAACTCGGCGCTCCAGGTGGACCTGACGGGCCAGGTCTGCTCGGACTCCATGGGCTACAGGTTCTACAGCGGCATCGGCGGCCAGGCCGACTTCATCCGCGGGGCCGCGCTGTCCAGGGGCGGCAAGCCCATCATCGCCATGCCTTCAACGGCCGATGGCGGCAGCGTGAGCAGGATCGTGGCCACGCTCGACAAGGGCGCCGGCGTGGTGACCACGCGCGGCGACGTGCACTACGTGGTCACGGAGTTCGGCGCGGCCTTTCTGCACGGCAAGACGATCAGGGAAAGAGCGCTTGGCCTGATCGGGATAGCCCACCCGGATTTCAGGGAAAAGCTGCTCGACGACGCCAAGCGCTGCGGGTTCGTGTATGCCGACCAGCGCCTTGCCGGACAGGCGGTTTACCCGCAGCACTACGAGAGGCGCGAAACGTTCAAGGACGGCCTCGAGGTGCTCTTCAGGCCCATCAAGGTCAACGACGAAAAAGGCATCCAGCGCCTCTTCTACAGCCTGTCGGAGGAGTCGCGTTACAAGCGCTTCTTCATGGCCATGAGGGCATTCCCTCATAAAAAAGCCCAGCAGATCGCGGTGGTGGATTATACCGGCAACATGGGAATCGTGGGCATTGTCCACGCCGGGGACGGGCAGGATGAGCACGAGGAAATCATCGCCACGGGCCAGTACATCGTGGATGAGCGCAGCCGCATGGCCGAGATCGCCGTCATGGTGGCGGACGCGTATCACAACAGGGGCATCGGCACGTTCCTCATTGATTGCCTGATCCGGATAGCGAGGGAAAACAACGTGAAGGGGTTCCATGCCGACATCCTGTCGGAGAACAGGGAGATGATGCGGATCATCATCAAGTCCGGATACGATATAAAAATCGCGCAGGAGGCGGGCAACAGCCACATATCGTTCCTGTTCGATTAAAAAGCAATCTGATCCCCCATGGCGCGGGTAGGGGCGACTTTAGAGGCTGTGTCGCAACCCCTATAACCGACGGGTGTCATACAACATAGTGTAGCTGCACGCCCTTGGCGTGCCTGTATGGGACGCCCCGAGGGGGCGCAGCACCAATTGTGACACAGCCTCTTTAGTCGCCCGTGCAGATAAGTTGGTTTCTATGCCTCGCCGTGGATATACAGGTCGTAGCACGTGGCCGACCGCAGGCTTACCTTGAGCTCGAAGAAGTTGGAGCCGCCGTCCTTGACCCTGATGATGCTCTTCTTCCATTTGTCGAACGACCCGGTCTCATCGATGAAATAGTTGACCCACACGACCTTTTCCCCGCCCACCTGCAGGCCCACGAACTGCCGGCGGTACTTGTCGATTTTTTCCACGATTTCCGGAGACCTTGTCATCATGCATTTTCTCGCGATCCCGTCGGCCGCCCTGGCCTCGTTGACGGTCGGCGTCCATCGCTTCACGTCCTCGGATGCCTCGTAAAACTCCACGGACTCGGCAAAGATGACTCCTTCGAAGTCCCTGGCTTCGAACGCAACCGTTTCATCCTGCTGCTGCCTGCCTTTCTTCGAGCATGCGTTCCAACAACATGCCATGCCGACACATACGATGACCACTGCTTTGTTCATTCTCATATCTCCACTGCCCCCAGGCTCGCCGGGCCTTCCTTTTTATTCTTTATATCATCTTTTCTCATTCAAAAAAAACCTTTTCTCGATTTTCATCCCATGCCCGCAATGTGGATATGAACATCCGGCCATATCGCTTTTATTGCTCCACAGTGCGCGCCAGATTCGGAGGCATCCTGCCGGGCACCATAGACGCGGACATCAGGCATGGTAGGTGGGCAAAACGGCTTCACATGAGTCTGGACCAATGGCAAAGCCGCCGCGGCCGCCTGTAGAGCGGTTCAGCAGCGCCGCCATACGGCCTGCGGGCTTCATGACGGCGCAGAATTTCCTGCCGGAAAATCTATTCATTCATTTATTTTTTTTGTTTAAAATTTATTATTGCTTTTTTCCACCCTTAACTGTTCCATAACAAAGAAGAAACGGGAATCCCCACCGCGCGGGCCTCAAATACCGGGTTGTTTTTTTTTCACGCTTGAGACTTAATGGTAATTGTCAGGTGGTGGGTGGAAGAAGAAGGAGAGCCCTAAGGCTCGGATCTTTTCCACCGTGTGCAAGGAGGAACGGAGGCCGCAAGGTCTTTGAAAACAGAGATGGGCTAAGGAAAGAACCTCGAAGGGGAAGGCGATCTCGCAAGAGAAAAATGCCGACTTCGGTCTGTCGGAGCCAGAGGCGAAAAACTCCGGAGGGCGGGTCTTGCACGGACCCAAGCCCAGGGGAGGATAAAGGGCAGGCGGAAGGAGAAATCCCCAGGGAGGAGAACACCACGAGGGCAACGGCGCCCGCACCGTCTAATCAACGGTGTCGGAGCGTACGGACTGCAATAAGGAAAGAACCCTTAGAGCGGCGGCCTGGACGAAGAAACCGGAATCGTCCGTAATTGAGCAAAGCCGCAGAAAGGGAGAGGGCTCCGAAAGGAGCACCGACCTTGGCGCAGGGAAAACCCCTGAAGGTGAAAGCCTGAAAGCGCTCTTTGCCTTAACCGGCAAAGCAAACCGGCCGGCGATAATACGCTGAGAGGGCTCGAACCCTGTGAGCGGATGTACCGGGCTTGGTAAACCCGGTGGATCAACGGCTGGAGGGAAGACGCTAAGAGGCCAAAAACCCCATGAGAGGCGGCACTGAAGATTGATATTCAGTGCGGATGATGAAAGGGAAACCCTGAAGTGGAGCGATACCCCATGAGAGGATGACGAGAGTTTTAATCGATTCTCGCCCCGGGAGGTGCGGATATCCGGGAAGGCTCAAAAGGCCGGACAGGACCCAGGTAACCAGTAAGCCTGGTAACGCACCTTCTTGAATACTCTGGAGGGGGAAGTAACCGCACGAGGGTATGCGCAGCGAGCGGTGACGCAAGCAGCGTCCTCAAAACATCCCCAAGTCTCTGGAGGGACACAATCCTTCCGAATTCGCCCGTCACCTGATGTTAAAAGGCGCCTGAGCTGAAGCTCAGGCGCCTTTTTTTTTCTCTCCCGGCCATAAGCTGGAGTTTCGCCATTTTTCTACTGCGACCGGCCCAGGCCGGCCGGCACTGCGTTGGCCGGCCATTTTTTTCCTCGACGTACATCAAGTACGCCTGCGTCAAAAATAACCGTCCGCCTTGTGGCGCCTCGGCCTGATCTCG
>JBDRLK010000080.1:0-7693 GCA_043813155.1 Pseudomonadota bacterium
CGAGGGATCGCACACATCTTCCTCGGAACAGATGTTGGAGCAGCAGTCGTAATTTTCAGCGCATTCCCCGCCCGTAACGGCGCAGGCCCCGCCTTCCGCGCAGACCTCGTCAACGCAGTAGAGGGAGCAGCAGTCGGATGCCACGGCGCACTCCTCGCCTTCGCCGTTGCACCCGGTCCCGGACTGGCAGCGCCTGACCCCGTCCATCTCCTCCTCGCACCGGCCCGAGCAGCACTCGGCCGGCGAGGCGCACGGCGTGCCGGGGTCCTCGCAGGTGCCGACGTCGGACGTGCAGGTGCCGTCCGCGCGGCAGTTCAGGCCCTCGCAGCAGTCACCATGGCCGTCGCAGGGCCCGCCCACGCCCTGGCAGTCCGGGCCGTCCGGCGAGGTGTCGGGAGTGGTGTCGGCCGCGTCCGCGGGAACCTCGGCCGGCGTGTCCGTTGCCGGGTCGTCGGAATCAGGGCCAATCGTGTCGCCCGTGCCGTCCATGCCGTCGGACGCGATATCGGCTGCATCGGTTTCCCCGTCCCCCCCGTTCACCGAGCTGCCGCCGCATGAAGCAAAGGTTAAAACAAAAAGCAGTATTAAAGAAGCAGTTAAGATCTGTTTAATCATGATTGCTCTCCTCATCAATTATAATACCATTGAACCGCGGTATTGGCAATAGAGGGGGTCAGGCCGTGCATCGTGCATTTTATCCCTCGCACTGGGTTTCGACTCCCGCGGCGGAATCAGAAGCCGCTGCTGCCGTGTCATCCGCGTCAACGCCGGTCGGGCTTGCTGAAACCGGCGTATCCTCCGGCGTCACCGACGTGGCGGCCCCGGCTGCCGAGCCGCTTCCCGTCATGCCTTCCGGGCAGCTGCCGGCTATGGCTCCTTCCGTATCCATTTTCATGACCCAGAAGTCCGCGGCCGCCGTGCCGTAATAGCCGTCTTTTCCCGCCGCCACGATGCGGCCGTCCCTTGTGTGCGCCGCGCCGCGCGCCTCCTCGTCATAGGAGCTGCCGAATGTCTTCTGCCACTGCAGGGCCCCTTCCGAATCAAGCCCCAGGACCATCACGTCGGCCCCTCCCGACCCGAATGACTCGGTCCGGCCGGCCACCACGTACGCGCCGTCCGAAGCCCTGCTCACGGAAAAGGCCCTGTCGATTCCCGATCCGCCGAAAGCGCTCTGCCACTGCACGCCGCCGTCCGAATCCAGCTTGAGGACCCATGCGTCCGCCTCGCCCGCGCCGAATGACACGGTCCACCCGGCCACAACAAACCCGTCGTCCGGGGTCTGCATGATGAAGCGCGCATCCTCGGCCTCGCTGCCGCCATAGGCTTTTGCCCAGACCACGGTCCCGTCTCCATCGAGCTTGAGGACCCAGAAATCAGCCCAGCCCGCGCCGAACGATGAAGTCCACCCGGCTACGGCAAAGCCGACATCCGAGGTATTCGTAATGGCGTAGGCTGTTTCACTGTCCGAATCGCCGTACGTGTTCTGCCACAGGGTCGAGCCGTCCTCATCGAGCTTGATGACCCAGGCGTCGCTGCCGCCCGCGCCGTGCTGCGCCGTTCCTCCCGCGACCGCGTACCCGCCGCCGCCTGCCAGCGCCACGGCAGCCCCCTGCCCGCCGTCAAACGTCTTCTGCCACTGCACGGCGCCTTCTTCATCCAGCCTCAGCACCCAGACTGCGCCGTCGCTCCCAACCCCGAAGGACCGGGTGGAGCCGGCAACAATATACCCGCCGCGGGGAGACTGCCTGATGGAGCGCGCCTCGTCATCGGCCGGCCCGCCATAGGTTTTCTCCCATTCGATCCGGCCGCCCGCGTCCAGCTTCACGACCCACACATCGCTGCCGCCCTCGCCGTACGAGTTTGTTGCGCCGGCCGCCACGTACCCTCCCTCCGTTGTATTCTCAATGCAGTAGGCCTCATCATCCTCCCTGCCGCCGTATGTCTTTGCCCATGTTCCTGCCGGGGGCTCGATGCCGTCTTCCTCGTCCGCATCTTCCACGGACCCGTCATCGACAGGGTCATCAACCGCGTCAACAGCCGCGTCATCTCCCGCCAGGTCCTCGCCGCCCGCGTCATCATCGCCCGCGTCATCATCGCCGTTCGTGCTTCCGTTGCAGCCCCATCCAAACGCCGCTGCCAGACACAGCCCCATGAAAAAAGATCGCTTGCCCGTTCCCATGTTTTCCTCCATCAAGGCGCAATGCACCTGCCATGAATTCGATTCCATAATAATACAATAAATGATCCGCTTAAAACAGCGACAGGGACCCACGTGAGCAGAGCCCCAGGCAGGCGTGATCGCTCTGCGAGGGGCTGACCATGCTGCTCGACGCGTGCACGGTCAGGCCCGTGTCATTGTGCGTGTTGATGCGGATCAGGCCGGCGCTGCCTCCCCCGCCTCCACCATTGGAATTCCCGTCAGTGCAGCGACTTCCGTTTTCCCCGTCAACCGTGTTATCCGCCCCGCCCCCGCCGCCCGCGCCCCCGTCCGAGCCTCCCGATCCTCCCGCGGCGCGGCTGGAATCCCTTGTGCCGTCAGCGCCCGGTCCGCCGTCAACACCGTCCCACGGGCATCGGCCTCCTCCGCCGCCTGCTCCATTCGCCACGATCGTCCCGTTGACAATGACAGCCGCCCCCTCGAGGAGTATCCCGCCGCCCGAGCCTCCGCCCCCGCCCGACCCGGATCCGCCGGTGCAGGAACCGGTGATCCCCGGCCCCCCGCCGTCGCCGCCCGCATCGACAATCGCGGCGTCAGCAATGGTGATGGTCCCCCCGGCCGCGATCTGGATTGCCCCGCCGCCTCCCCCGCCGTAACCTCCGCAGGGGCTCGCTCGCCTGCCCCCGCCGCCTCCGCTGCCGCCCCTGAGAGGGATCAGGTCGTCGTAGCCGCTGCACGCGCCGCCTCCACTTGCTGCTCCCGCGCCCCCCGTCACGCCTCCGCCGTCTCCACCCCCTCCCCCGAACCCCCCGCCGCTTCCGCCGCCGTCGCTGTACGTCCCGCTGATCAATCCTTCCAGCCCCGGCCCGCACCCTCCCCCGTCCTGGTTCACATTGCCCCCCATGAACCCGCCGGGCCCCCTGAACCTGTCCCTGGCCGAACCATCGACGAGCGCCGATACTGTCACGTTGCCGCAGGCCAGCAGCGCAAGCGCATTGCCGCCCGCGACCGTCACCTCGGCCTGGATGTCGATGCTGTTGAAGCTGAACACGCCGATGCCCGGCTCGCCCGCGCCCTGGGCCACGACGTTGAACACGATGTCGCCCTCAGCCACTCCCGTGATGGTGCCGTCAACCGTGTGGATGGTGACGGGGCTCGTGATAACGAGGTCATGCGATCCCGCGCAGAGCAGCGCCGCGTCGATGTTCGACGGATCGGCGAGGTAGCAGCGGTCGGGGTCCGCGGCCGGGTTGCACCCGAGCGCGCAGGCCTCCGAGCTGCCGATCGTGCCGTCCGCGTTGCAGTCCACCAGGTCGTCGCCCACGCATTCGCTGGTGCCGGGGTTGCACGCGTTGCACCGCGCGGGCACCGCCGTATCGTTGCAGCCGTAGGGGCTGCAGTCCGACGTGCCGGAACCGCTTCCATCGGAAGCGCAGGTCGCGAGCCACATCGAATCCTCGCACCATGTCGAATCCGGCGGGCACGCGTTGCACTCCAGCCTCTCCGCGTTGCACCCGGCCGGGTCGCAGTCCGTGAACGTCGGGTTGCCTTCCTCGTCACACTCGACGAGAAAAACTCCCGCGCACTCGGTCGTGTCGGGGACGCAGTTGGAGCACGCGCCGTCGGAGCAGATCCTGGGGCTGCAATCCGTGTCGCTTTCAATCAGGCCGTCCGCGTCGCACACAACGACCCTGTTTTCGTGGCACTCCGTGGTGTCGGGCGTGCACTCATTGCACTCGTCACGGTCCGTGTTGCAGCCATAAGGGCAGGGGGTGGTGCTCACGACGTTTCCATCATCATCGCACTCAACGAGCACGTCCCCGACGCACTGCGTTGTGCCGGCCTCGCATTCCGTGATTTCCTCATCTTCCACGTCCATGTCCCCGTCCCCATCGGCCGCATCGGGGTGGCTGACGTCTCCAGCATCCTCGTCCGGGTCATCGTCCGCATCCATCTCGGCTGTTTCAGGATTGTCGGCAAGCTCATTGTCGATTTCGACCCCTCCCTCGCCGTCGATAAGATCGACTCCATCGCCGGCTTCCGCGTCTCCCGAAGAGGACATGAGCCCCCAGTTGCAGCCGAAGCACGCTGCCGTGATGAAAAGATAAATAAATGGATAGGTCTTGTATTTTATTGTTTTCAGCATGGTATTCATTATACCAGCGTTTTATTGATATTCAACAACCCCGGGATGTTCTCTATAAGGAAAATACAATACAAATTTATAACCGGCACCTTGCGCCTTCATGGCTTTCTGGTTTAGATTATTGGCTGCATCGAAAAAACTATTTCCGTTCTCAGGCGCGCCGAGGGCGCGCAGCTACAATGGCGCGCCGTGGGCGCGCAGCTACAATAATTTTCGGAGACGAGTAATGATCGCTAAATCAGCTTTACCCCTGGCCGCCCTGCTCCTGGTCATGAGCGCCGGCTGCGACAATGGAAACGGAAGCGGGGATGCGCAGGAGGAACCCGACATCGTCGATGAGAACACGGACGCGGAAACCGACCTGCCGCCCGATATCATGCCTGATGACGGCGATGCGCAGGACGTCGAGGAAGACGACGGGGGCGAGACATGCGAAGTACCGGGCAACATGCTGCAGAACCCCGGCTTTGAAAACGGGGACCTGACGCCCTCGTACTGGGTTGCCTTCCCCGAAACCCTGCCCGGCGTGACCTATGGCATTGACTCCGCGGCCGCGTCCGAGGGGGCGCGCAGCGCGTTCATCGAGAGCACGGCGGCCGAGGCCCAGGCCATGTGGAGGCAGGTCGTCACAATCGAGCCGGGGACCGTTTACATGATGACCGGATACGTGAAGTTCGAGGACGTTGCGCCGCCGGGGCAGTGCAACCTGCAGATCGTGTTCAGGAACGCGGCGGACGAGGTCGTCAAGCTGATCGATTACCCTTCCCACACGCGCACCCGGGATTTTGCCCTGGACTTCCCGCCGAAGCTCAAGGTCAGGGCTCCCGCGGACGCGGCCACGGCCGAGATCAACATGTTCCTCAAGGGAACGGGGAAAGCGTGGTTCGACGACATCTTCTTCGCGCCCGCGCCGGCCGGCACGATCGCCGGGACCGTTACGGACGGCGAGGACCCGCTGGAGGGGTCCACCGTGACGATCTGGGGCAATCCCTGGAACAGGGCCTACCAGGCCACGACCGACGCGGACGGGTATTACGAGATCACCGGCGTTCCGGAGGCCTACCCCCGCTACATCCTCTTTGCGAGAAAGGACGGGTACAAGACGCGGCCCGGGGGCGACCTGGCGGTTGTCGGGTGCGAGACCGCGACGGTGGATTTCGAGCTCGAGGAAGGAGCCAACCCCCCGGACAGCCTCAGGGTAAAGTTCGGCGACCTGGCCCGCGTCACGCCGGGCCTCATTCCTGAAATACCCGAGGACGCCCTCATACCGGAGAGCGCGACCGGGTACCATGAATCCGTGTGGCCGTACCTGGCGCCGGACAATTACATCGAGTCGAGCAACCCTGACATTATCAGCCTGGCCGGGGAAATCCTGGCAACGGTCCCGGAAGAGGACAGGGGCAAGGCCCTGGGCGTGGCGCGCGCGGTTCTCGGGTGGGTCAGCGAGCATATCGAGCATGACGGCATCTTCTCCTATGACGCGCCGCCGTCGCCGGACAGGACGGCCACGCTCAACGAAGATTTTACCGACGTGACAAGCGGCATTTATCAGACCATAACGGCCGACGGGTGGTCGTGGGGCAAGAGCTTTTACGACTGGGCGTACAAGCCGACCGAGCTGGCCGGGGTCGAGGGAGGGATCTGCGTGGAGCATTCATGGCTCGCTAGCGCGCTGCTCAGGGCCCTGGGCATCCCGGCCAGGGCGGCCATCGGCGCCAACCAGTTCTGGGTCCAGCCGCCGGAGGGAACGGGGTCCTGGATAACCATGAGCACCACGGCCGGGCGATCGGGGTTTCGCGAGAACGGAAACATCGATCAGGGCATCGGCGGGCCGGAGCCTCATTATTATTCCGTCCTCAGCCGGCCGCTCCTTCACGAAGACTGGGACTGGGAAAGGCCCGGGCTGTGGCGGGAAGTCCACCCCTTCCAGGAGATATATGCCGATTCCGGCGACGGGCTCGCGCTCGCGCTGCAGCATCTCGGCGAGTTCGCCGTCGCGGGCGAGGCGGCCGCGGCCCCGCCGGTTGAGCCGCCGGCCGATGCTTACTACATGGTCCATTATTCGGATATCACGCTCAACCTTTTCAACATAGGCGACCAGCGCACGCTCAACGTGAGGTTCCCCTTTGTCTCGGAGAGCCCGTCTCACGCTCGTACGGGAAACGAGACCTACTGGACCAACCACCCGGAATGCGTTGTAGCGACGCGAACCGAAGAAATCACCAACCCGCCCGCCGCGGGAATGGAAAAGTGGTTTATCGTGGAGTTCGATATCACGAGCCTTGTCGACATCGAATAGATTCCAATCTATTCAATCCATCGCGGGCAGGGGAGGCTTTAGCCTCCCATAAGGGCGACTGAAGTCGCCCCTGCCCTTCTGAAAAGGGAGACCTTAATGACGACAGGAAAAATGCACCCTGTGCCGGGCCTGATCGCGGCAGCCTGCCTGATGACGACAGTCGCCGGCACGCCGGAGGCGGACGCCCAGAGCCACCCGCCGGGCGTGGATTACCCGCTGAGGGCCGCGTCCATCCAGCCCGACGGCCTGGCCCAGCCGCTCCCGTCCACGCGGCGCTACTGTCTTGTCTGGGCCGACCAGCTTGCCGACGCCGTCATCTCCATTTCGGACGATCAGAAAGCCTGGATCGTGAACCACTACGTGGGAAGCCAGAAGCTCTTCCAGCGCCAGATCGACGAGTACCGCGAAATGAACCCGAACTTTCTCATGCTCGTCTACCACCTTGCCTACGGGCTCAACGGCGCCGACCATTCCGGCGGCGGACCGGTGGGCAACATCACGGGCCCCGACCGCTGGGGCCAGGAGGACACGGACTGCTTCCAGCCCTACTGGGACGAGGCAGGGGGCGACCGGGAGGAAGCCTACATGCACGTGGACGGCTCCGGCTTCCTGAACCACAGGGTCCAGTTCCCCGACCCCTTCTGGCTCATGGACATAAGGAGCGAGGCCTGGCGCGCGTATTTCTTCAGCGAGATGCTGGCATGGCAGGCCTTTCCCACGGACAACGCCACCGGCGTTTTCCTGGACGTGGCCTTCCACCCCTGGTACAATTACGAGCCCACAAACTGGTGGACCGGCCTGGGCGTGGGGGGGAGCCATCCCGAGCTTGCCGCATGGTGGAACCCTCTTGCCGCCGATTACTTCGACGCCATGCGCGGCGCTTTTGCGCCGGGAGACGGGCACCCTCGCTACCTCGTGCTGCCCAACGCCGACTGCCTGCAGGACGAGGAGCCCGGGTTTCTCGACGCCACGGACGGCGCGTTCACGGAAAACTGGCAGTGCGTTCTAGCGAGCCGCGGCACCTGGTTTGTCTCGGCCCGCCGCATAGCGCGCTACATCACGTCGAAAGGCAAGGTGTGGTTCGTGGAGA
>JBDRLK010000081.1:0-3869 GCA_043813155.1 Pseudomonadota bacterium
AGGCTAAAGCCACCCCTACCCGGGGAGTGGGGAGGCTAAAGCCACCCCTACCCGGGGAGTGGGGAGGCTAAAGCCACCCCTACCCGGGGAGTGGGGAGGCTAAAGCCCCCCCTGCCCGGGGAGTGAATAAAATATCGGCTACCCGCTGATCGTGGTTCGCGTGCCCCGGGTGAACCTGCAGTAGCGTGGGACCCACATTTTTGAAGAAACCTGCTGCTCCAGGAGCTCGGGCGCTATCGGATTTGCGGCAACCCCCCGGTCCATGGCAGCCAGGGCGACCGCGACGGCGATTTCGCGGCTGACCCGGCGCAGGTCCTCGATGGGGGGATAGACGCAGCGCAGGTCCAGCCGGAACTGCGAAACCAGCTCCGCCAGCTTTTTCGAGGCCGCGTCGAACATCTCGTCCGTTATGGTCTTTGCCTTTACGATGAGCGCGCCCAGCCCCAGGCCGGGGAAAATGAACGCGTTGTTGCCCTGCCCGGCCTTGAATATTCTGCCCTCGTAATTGACGTCGGGAAAGGGGCTTCCCGTCGCCACGATGGCGCGGCCCTTCGTCCACAGGAAAAGGTCCGACGGCACGGCCTCCGCCCTGCTCGTTGGGTTTGACAGGGGAAACAGTATGGGCTGCTCGCAGTGCTCGAGCATCGCGAGGATGATTTCCCGCGTGAAGTCCCCCGCTCTTCCGGACAGGCCGATGAGAACGGTGGGCTTCGCGTTTTTCACCGTTTCGAGCAGCGTTATCCTGTCCGGGTTCCGGAGGTCCCAGCCTTCCGAAAAGCCGGGGGGCTTGCAGAACGGCCTTTTGTAATCTTCGATTCCCCCCCTGCCTTCGAACACCACGCCCTTGCTGTCGATAATGAATATTTTCCCGAGAGCTTCCTTTTCGGGCAGGCCCTCCAGCACGAGCGCCGAGGTGATCTGCCTTATGACGCCGATGCCGCCCGCGCCGGCGCCGTAGACAACGAAAACCTGGTCGGAGAGCTTTTCGCCCTTGATCCTCAGGGCGCCCCGTATCCCGGCCAGAGCGACCGCCCCGGTTCCCTGGATGTCGTCGTTGAACGAGGGCAGCGATTCGCGGTACTTGTCGAGCAGCGTCGCCGCGTTCTGCTTGCTGAAGTCCTCCCACTGCAGCACGGCCCTGGGGAAGTTCCTCCTGACCGCTTCCACGAACTTGTCGATGAACAGGAGGTACGGCTCTCCCTGCAGCCGCCGCTGCTTGATGCCCATGTAGAGCGGGTCGCGGAGCAGGTCCTCGTTGTTCGTGCCCGCGTCGAGCGTTACGGGGAGGCAGTTGGCGGGATTGATCCCCGCGCCTGCCACGTAGAGCGAGAGCTTTCCTATGGGTATGCCCATGCCGCCCACGCCCTGGTCGCCTATGCCGAGGATGCCCTCGCTGTCGGTTGCCACGATCATCTCGATGTTCTTGTACGGCAGGGACCGGAATATCTCGTCCGCGCTGCCGATGTTTCCCGGCGACAGGAAGATGCCCCTGGCGAACCTGAATATGTGGCTGTAATTCTGGCAGGCCTGGCCCACGGTGGGGGTGTACACCACGGGTATCATTTCCTCGAGATGCTCGAGAAGCAGGGCGTAAAAGAGCGTCTCGTTTCTGTCCTGGAGCGAGCGAAGGAAAATGTATTTCTCGATATCCGACGGCTTCATCCGGTAATTCTCATAGCTCCTGGCGATCTGCTTTTCCAGCGTCGCCACGGCGGGAGGCAGGAACCCGTCGATCCTGAAAAGCCTGCGCTCCGCCGAGGGGAACGCGTCCCCCTTGTTCAGGATGGGGTTGTGAAGCAGCTCGAACCCGTCCGAATCAACTTCAAACACGTCGCTGCCGTCTTCGTCCTTGAGGATTCTGTAACGAAGCATGATACCTCCGGTACCAGCTGTCGGCTTGCGGCAATCGGCTTTCAGCTGATGAGGAAAAAAGTATTCTGCCCGGGCGTTCTCCCCCGCCAATCTCGCAGTGCTCGGATGGCACGGTCACTTGAGGGCCTGCCAGAGCAGATCGCTTATGTCCCTGACGACAATTTTTCTGCCGTCGAACTTGGCGGCCGACTTTTTCAGGACGGTCTCGCACGTGGGGCAGGACGTGGCAATGATGTCGGCGCCGGTTGCCGCCGCCTCGCCGATCCTGGCCTTCGAGATGTCGCCCGACATGTCCTGGTCGGTCATGAGTATGCCCCCGCCGCCGCCGCAGCAGTGGGACGTTTCGCGGTTGAAGGTCATCTCCGTGACCTCGACGCCGAGCAGCTTCAGGATTTCTCTCGGCTCGGACGTCTGCTTGAGCCTCCTGGACAGGTCGCAGGGGTCGTGCCATGTGACCTTTTTGCCGTTCCCGATGGGTTTCACGTCGGCTGATTTCATGAGCTCCAGGACTACGGGGAGGATGAACTCGACGTTGAGACCGTACTCTTCCTTCATGAAATGGGCGCAACTGGGGCAGAATGTCACGATTTTATCGGGCATGGGGTCGAGCGCCTTTTCGAATGCTTTCTTGTGCTCTTCCAGTTCCTTCCAGAACCCGAGGACCTTCATGGGAAACCCGCAGCAGGACACGTTCAGGGCGTAGGGGGAGGCCCCGAGCGCCTGGAGGATTTTGAAGTAGCGCTTTGTATTGTTCATCCTGAACCCGTACTGGCAGCCCAGGAACACGGCCATATCTCCCTCCCCCTCGGGAAGCGGGAACTTTTCCTCGCCGTAGATGTTGCCGGATTTCGTGATGTTGCTCACCACGGCCTTGTGCGCGTCATAGGCGAACCCGGCTTCCACGAGGTCCGCCCGCGCCGCCGCCACGATGTCGGGGGCGCTCGTTTTCGACGGGCACCTGCGCGCGCAGTCGCCGCAGAGCACGCACTGGAAGAACCGCTCGGCCACGGACTTGTCCATGTCGAGCTCCCCGGTCGCCATCCCGTAGGAGAGCAGCATCTTTCCCCTGGCCGCCCCCGCGTCCCATTCAAGCGACTTGAAGGCAGGGCACACGCCCTTGCAGTACCCGCAGAGCGTGCAGGTGACCATGTCGTTCATGTATTTCTGCACGTGGAGCCCCTTGTCCTTCAGGGGTCCTATCGGATAGCGCAGGTGGGTCACGAAACCCTCTTCCCAGTCCATGATCTTTTTCGGGTTCATGATGTTGTGAGGGTCGAGGGCGCGCTTGATGGCCTTCATGACCTTGACGGCGCCCTTTCTCTCCTTGTGGAAGAAAGGCGCCTTGGTGATCCCGATGCCGTGCTCGCCCGACGTTGTCCCATCGAGCGCCAGGATGGCGTCGTACACCTCGGTGACCGCCTTTTCCGCCTGCTCCCAGTGCTCGGGCTTTGTCGGGTCCATGAGCACCTTGGTGTGAAGGTTGCCGTCGCCGGCGTGCCCGTACGCGGGAATGTGAATGTCATAGCGCGAGGAAATTTCCTCGATCGCCGCCACGGCCTTGGGCACATTGTAGATGGGAACGGCCATGTCGTCGGCGAGCATGACCGTCGCGTACTCCTTCTGCAGTATGCTCAGCGACGGGATCATCTGCTTGCGGGCCTTCCAGAGGGCGTTGATCCTCTTTTCGTCGTCGGTGAATTCTATTTCAATGGCCCCGGCCTTCTTGCAGACATTCCCGACGAGCTCGATCTGCCCGCCCAGGACCTGCTCGTGGCCGTCCATCTCGATCAGCAGGATGCCCTGGCACTCGAGAAGGCCCATGCCCGTGGCCATGTTCACGGCCTTGATGGACGTGGCGCTCATGAGCTCGAGCTGCGAGGGGAGCAGGCCCTCGGCAATGATGTCGGCCACGGCCTGGCCGGTATTCTCGATGTCGTCGAAAAAAGCGAT
Source organism: Pseudomonadota bacterium (assembly GCA_043813155.1). Taxonomy (GTDB): domain Bacteria; phylum Myxococcota_A; class Polyangia; order DRWM01; family DRWM01; genus JBDRLK01. The sequence continues at coordinate 3,823 of JBDRLK010000081.1, forward strand.
GCAGGCCGCCCGCTTCGGGGCCTTGGGCGTCATCTTCATGACGATTT
>JBDRLK010000082.1:0-2438 GCA_043813155.1 Pseudomonadota bacterium
GCGGTTATCCTGCTGCTGATTCTTCTTTTCCGGAATGATAATGCTGTTCCAAGGGCAGATTCGCCCGGGGTCTCTTCCGCTGGAAAAGCCAGGGCCCATGGCGGCGGGACGGAACCCCCCGGGAGCATGATCGAAAGCACGCCCGAAGCAGGCCATTCAGACCTGCAGAAGGCCGGAAGCGCAGGGGAACCAGAGGAAAATGACGGTGCCGCGGCCGTCCACGGCGCAGAGGCAAAGAAAAAGGTCAGCCCCGGTGGGGAAAAGAAGACCCGACCCTACTATGGAGAGGAAATCAAGCAATGACAGGCGGCTCCTAAGGGCAGATGACGGAGTCGATGCAAAGGGGAACATCGACGCCTTCCACGCTGCAGCACGTGTACTCAAGCGAATCACACTTTTCGCATGGACACGAGTCGCAGGATTCCCCGGCTGCGGTGTAGTGAGCGCAGCTTCCAAGGATGCACAGCTCATGTCCGCCGCAGCTGTTTTCGCACGAGCCGCAGTACTCGTGACTCGTGTCCAGGTCTGCGCAATCCCCCTCGCCGCACTCGGTAAAATCCCCATCACACTCGGACAGGCAGCTTCCCATGGAACAGACTTCGCCGCCTTCGCAGCTGTCATCGCAGGTTTCACAGTACATGCGGTCCGAAGATAAATCCACACAGCGATCATCGCACTCCGCCAGGCCCGGCGGGCATCTGCACGTGGCCGCCAGGCAGATTTCCCCGTCATCGCAGCTGATGTCGCAGGTCCTGCAGTGATCATCGTCACTCCATGGATCAACACATTCTTCATCGCATCTTATAAAGCCATCGGGACAGCCGGAATCTTCCTCCACGTCTCTTTCACCGTCCTCTTCCGATTCGTCAAATTCCCCGTCTTCGGCTTCAGCGTCCGGCAGGTCCGCCGTATCGGCTTCGATGTCCGCCAGGTCTCCACCGTCGGCTTCAAAGTCCGGCAGGTCCGCCGTGTCGGCCCCCATGTCCTCCAGGTCCGCTGTATCGTCTTCAATGTCTTCCAGAACCTCTGTATCAATTCCTTCTTCCGGTACTTCAGGGGTTTCATCAACGGCCGGATCGCTTGCCGCGTCATGCTCCGTGTCCGATCCATCGTCCGGAAGGCGGGCTATCCCCGGGCCGCAGGCATTGGTTCCGATGCCGCACGCGAAAAACAGTATGACCGGGATGCAGGCCCTCCTGCCATGTCTTGCTGCATTGCTTTTCATTACCAGGTTTTTCTCATGCATAAATCAGGCCATTCACAAGGCCCTATATAAAAATTGTTCCGCAACCCGGTTTCGCTGCACCCGGAATAACTTTTACAGTACATGATTTTACAACCCATAGTTAAAATTTGAGAGGATTAATTCCAAGTTTCTTTATCTTGTATCCAAGGGTCCGCCTCGTAATCCCCAGCAGCCTGGCGGCCCTGCTCTGGTTTCCACCGCATGCTTCAAGGGCCTTTACAATCTCCTTTTCCTCTGTCTGCGCAATCTTGCTTCTGATGGACCCGCTGAAACGATAAGCGGATTCAGATATTTCATCAAGGACTTTCCTGATCTCGCCTCTTCCAATTGTCTGTCCCGGCAGGAACACGACAATCCTTTCGATCACGTTGCGAAGATGCCTTATGTTCCCTTCCCATGGGAAAGCCTTCAATGCTTTCATGGCCGCCGGTGAAATGGACGGCTTTGGCTTTCCGTGCCTCGATGCGCTTCTCTCGATAAAGTAGCCGGTCAGGGCCTCGATATCCTCCTGCCTGGTTCTAAGAGGCGGGATATCGAGGATGAACGAGCTGATCCTGAAGTAAAGGTCGGACCTGAACGCCCTCCTTTCAACCATGTCCCTGATATTCCTGTTGGTTGCGGCAATGATTCTCGTATCGACGGAAAGCTCCTGCGGGCTTCCCAGCCGGGAAAAGGTGCCGCCGTCGAGAAAACGCAGGAGCTTGACCTGAACGGACAGTGGAATTTCGCAAATCTCGTCGAGAAACAGGGTCCCGCCGTCGGCCGCCTCGAGAAACCCCGGCATTCTCTGCGTTGCGCCCGTGTAAGCCCCCTTTTCGCAGCCGAAGAGCTCCCTTTCGATGATGGACTCGTTGAGCGCGGCGCAGTGAAGCTCGATGAACGGACCTCCGCTTCGAGGGCCGTTCTTGTGGATGTGGACGGCGACGATCCCCTTGCCCGTTCCGGTCTCGCCCGTGATCAGCACCGGATCGTCGCAAAGGGCGAGCTTTCCTGCGGTATCGAGCACGGTTTTCATGGAGGAATCGGCCACGATCAGCCGGTCCTTTTCCGCCGGCCTGTCGCCGGATTGTTTCACCGAAGGATGCCGCACAAGGGAGATGATCGTCTGTCCGATCAATACTTCGTCCCCGGGCAGAATCTTCCTCCTTCTTTCTAATCTTACCCCGTTGATCCACGTACCGTTGGAGCTTCC
>JBDRLK010000083.1:0-2301 GCA_043813155.1 Pseudomonadota bacterium
GGCGCAGAGGGTCTCCGGATCCATGGTGTGCACCGTGATCTTGTCGCAAAGAAGCCTCGCTAGACGGTTTGCCTTGTCGAGATCGATGTCCATGACAGTGACTTGCGCGCCAAGGCCCGCCGCGACAGTGGCCGCGGCCGAGCCCACGGTTCCGGCCCCGAGCACCAGAACCCTCGCCACTCGATCCTGCTCGTGGACCCTGCTGAGGAGCACGCCCGGGCCCCCGCACGTGCGCTGGAGACAGCGGCCACCCTCCAGGATGGCAAGTTGCCCCGCGATCCGGCTCATCGGGGCGAGAAGAGGATAACCGCCGTCATCGGTCTGGACCGTTTCGAACGCGATGCCGACAACCTTCCTTTCGAGCAGAGCCTCGGTCAGTCTCTTTGATGATGCCAGGTGAAGGTAGCAGAAGAGTATCTGCCCCGGCCGAAGAAGCCCGTATTCCTCGGCCAGCGGCTCCTTGATTTTCATGATCATTTCCGCACGGTCGTACACTCCTTCATGAGAGCCTTCGATCCGAGCGCCTGATGCGGCATAATCTTCATCGCGTATGCCGGCCCCCAGGCCCGCGGACTTTTCCACGAGAACGCCGTGCCCCGCTTCCACGAGACGGCGAACGCCGTCCGGCGTAATGCCTACGCGGTGCTCCTGCTCCTTGATCTCTTTTGGAATGCCGATAATCATCTTTTCCCTTATCTTTTTTAAAGCTCCATGATCCTGCAGTTCTCGCCGAACTCGGGGGCCGGTTCGCCCCACGGGGAGGGGATTTCCTTGAGCTCGCCGGCCTCGCAAAGCCGCCCTGCCCTTTCAACGGTCCGCTTCAGTGCAAAAATCTTTTCCCTCAGCTCGGGGCTTTGGGCGGCTGCGGCCACTTCATTGATTGCCTCAGCCATGTCGGCCAGTACAACAGCCATGTTTTTCCTGAAATCTCGCAGCTCGCCTGCCATGGTTATATCTCCTTTCCCTTGCAAATCGCCTGATTCGAAAGGAATTATTTCCCTTTTTTGAGCAATTAATATGCCAGTGCTTCCCGGAACCGGGGACGGATGATTTTGACCCTACTTTTAAGGGGTTACAATGTTCGATCCGCCCGTGCAGGCCGGAAAGATAGAATTGTCCGGGATTTTTTCGTTGCTTGTTGCAACGTCATGTTGTGTAGAGCAACACGGACGTGCATGAAGCCGGGGAAATGACTTGCAGGATCGGAAAAAATACGGGTTTGAGCTCTTGAGATATTGTGGAAAAGATGTTTATATAAGCTCAATCGGCAATAATGGAAGGGATAAATTTGGGGAGAAAGCAAAAAGTCGTGGCCGATCCATTGAAGCTGCGGGGAAAGTTGACGGTGCTTCTGCTGGTGCTGTCGCTGATCCCCTTGTCGGCGATCAGCACTGTCACGTACATGCAGGGGGAGCAGCGCGTGAGGGAGAACATTACCGGCCATCTCAGGAGCATCGTGGAAAAGGATGCCGGGCTCATCAACAGCTTTCTGGCCGAGCGCCTTGCCGATCTCAACGTATTGTCGGAAGTTGCCCTGCTGGGAGGCATGACGGAGAGTGAAAACCTTTCGGCCGCCATGCGGGCACTGCGCAAGGAATACAAGGTCTATCAACGCCTGTCCATCGTCGATCCGAACGGCGGCATTATCGCCACCAATGGAACCGGGAGCCTCGAAAAGGCCGGTACCCCGGAAGCCGAATGGTTCAGGGCGGCCTCGAGCGGCCGGGATTATATCAGTGATGTCTTTATGTCCCGGGATGAAACGCTGCCGCTCCTTATCATGTCGACCGGCATCACGGGACCCGATGGCCGGATGCAGGGCGTGGCCACGGCCAGGATCGATTTCAGCTATGTCGATCGCTTCCTGAGGGCGATGGAGCTTGGAAAGACGGGGGAGGCCTACCTCATCAACAAGCACGGTTACTTTCTTACGCGCTCGCGGCTGGGAGGCAGGATACTCAAGGACAGGATCCCTTCCGACCAGGAGCAGTTCTACCTGGGAGAGTCCGGGGTGAGCGAGCACATCGACTACAGGGGGAAGAAGGTCCTGAGCGCCCTTCAGTGGGTTCCGAGCAGGGATTGGGTGCTTGTGGCGGAACAGGATTCCGACGAGGCATTCAAGCGGGTCCGATCGTTCCGGGTCATAAGCATAGGGATGGGCGCCGGCGTGGCTCTCCTGGTGATCGTGGTCTCATTTTTCGTGTCGGGAAAAATCGAAGGCTACCTGAAACGCAGCTACGATGAGGTCGTCAGCCTCAAGAAATACAGCGAGGATACCATCAATTCCATGCCGCTGTCCGT
>JBDRLK010000084.1:0-6743 GCA_043813155.1 Pseudomonadota bacterium
CGTGTGCTCGATGGGGACGCCGTCCTCCATGCCCAGCCGGTCCATGACGCCCGTGAGCTTCTCGGCCCCGAATATGCGCAGCAGGTCGTCCTCCAGGGAGAGGAAGAAACGCGACGATCCCGGGTCGCCCTGGCGGCCGGACCGGCCCCTGAGCTGGTTGTCGATGCGCCGGCTCTCGTGCCTCTCCGTGCCCAGGATGTGCACGCCGCCTTCCTTGAGCACGTGCTCCCTTTCCTCTTTCTGGATATTGAGGTAGTGCGCCACGGTCTGCTCATACTTCTCGGGGGGGTCCTCGGGCGTGACTTTCATTTTCGCGATCATCTGCGGGTTGCCGCCCAGCACGATGTCCGTGCCGCGGCCCGCCATGTTCGTGGCCACGGTGACCGTACCGGCCCTGCCTGCCTGGGCGATGACGTAAGCTTCCTTTTCATGCTGCTTGGCGTTCAGGACGTTGTGCGGGATCTTCTTGCGGCTCAGGATCCTGCTTATGGCCTCGGACTTTTCCACGCTCACGGTTCCGACGAGTACGGGCTGCCCGCGCGTGTGGCAGTCCAGGATTTCCTCGACGATCTTGGTGAATTTCTCCCGTTCCGTCTTGTACACCACGTCCTGGTTGTCGGTCCTGATGCAGGGCTCGTTGGTGGGGATGACGGTGACGTCGAGGTCGTAGATCTTCTTGAACTCCGGCGCCTCGGTGTCGGCCGTGCCGGTCATGCCGGCCAGCTTGTCGTAGAGGCGGAAGTAGTTCTGGAAGGAGATCGTGGCCAGCGTCCTGTTCTCCTCCTGGACCGGCACGTGCTCCTTGGCCTCGATGGCCTGGTGAAGCCCGTCGCTCCAGCGGCGGCCGGGCCGCACCCTCCCGGTGTCCTCGTCGATGATCATGATCTGGCCCGAGTCGCTCACCATGTAGTCCCGGTCGCGCTTGAACAGCGTGTGGGCCTTCAGCGCCTGGTTTATATGGTGCAGGAATTCGATGTTCTCGGCGTCGAAGAGATTGGCCAGCCCGAGGAACTGCTCCATGCGGGCCACGCCCTCGTCCGTCATCAGGGCGCTGCGGTGGGCCTCATCGACCGTGTAATGGATGTCCCTCTTTATCTTAGGGACCATCTCGTTGATCCTGCGGTACAGGTCCGTGGATTCCTCGGCCGGCCCGCTGATGATCAGGGGCGTTCTCGCCTCGTCGACCAGGATGGAGTCCACCTCGTCCACGATGGCGTAGTTGAGCTCCCGCTGCATGCATTCGTAGATGGAAAACTTCATGTTGTCCCGCATGTAGTCGAAGCCGAACTCGTTGTTCTGGCCGTAGGTGATGTCGCACCGGTAGGCCTGCCTCTTCTGGTGGTTCGATTGCCCGTGGACCACGACGCCCACGCTGAGGCCCAGCTTGTAGAAGATGGGGCCCATCCATTCGGCGTCCCTCTGGGCCAGGTAGTCGTTCACCGTGACCAGGTGGCAGCCCCTCCCGCTCAGGGCGTTGAGGTAAAGGGCCAGGGTGGCCACGAGGGTCTTGCCTTCCCCTGTTTTCATCTCGGCGATCCTGCCCATGTGCAGGACGATGCCGCCCACGATCTGGACGTCGTAATGCCGCAAGCCGAGCGTCCGCACGCTCGATTCCCTGACAGCGGCGAAAGCCTCGACCATGATATCGTCCAGGCTCGCGCCGTTTTCGAGCTTCTGTTTGAACTCCGCGGTTTTCGCGGCCAGCCGGTCATCGGAAAGCTTTTTCATTTCCGGCTCGAGTTCGGCCACGGCCTGCACGGTGGGCTTCAGCCTCTTCATTTCGCGGCCATGCTTGGTCCCGAAAACCTTTTTAAGAAAGTTCACCATGGAGGATACCGGGGTTCTTCGATGTCGTTTAATATGCACCTTATTCGCAAAAAGTAAAGGGGAAGGGGGCAAAAGGGGTGATCGCAGCCGCAGGCCCCCGGCTTGTCCTGATGCACCCCGCGAAACGCGTTTAGATTATTTGAAATCAAACATAAAGGAGGGGTCCGGGCGAATGCAGGAAATCGATCCGGACGAAATGGCATTCGTGGGGTGAAAAGAAACGTGAAGTTGTTTTTGCGCGACGCCTAAGCGGCTTTTTTCGCCAGATGGCGTTTGAGCCTGACCTTGAACGGGAGCGGGGGAGGCACTTTCCTCAGGTCCTGGCGGATGAGGAACCTCTCTTTACCCGTGATGCCCATGAAGTCGATGGCCATTCCGGCCTCTCCCCAGTCTCCCTCCCTCTTGGGCATATCGACCCTGACGACTTTGCCGAAGAGGTCGAATTCCTCGTCCGCTCCCGGAAGCTTGAAAGAGACGACGATGTTCTCTCCGGGACAGAGGGGGAAGTTGGTTTTCAGGAATGCCCCCCTGGGGCTCAGGTCATTGCAGAGGTATTCAACGGGCTCGTCCCAGTGGTCGGAGATCACTTCAACCACTCTCTTGTAATGTTTCCGAAGCTCGATCCTGTCATTGTTTTTCATGATGTCCTCCTTTAGGAGTATTACATACATTGTATTACAAGGTAACACAGAAAGTCAAATAACCAGGAGTTTAATGCCGGTTGTTCAGGGAGGAGGAGGAGGCGCAGATGGCAGATGGCTGAAAGCTGAAGGCCGGCGCTGCTTCGCAGCGCCTTAGTACAGCGCCCCGCAAGTAAGGGACCACTCACTACTGCGGGCGCGCCTGCCGGCCGTCTCGCGGCTTACGTCCTCGCTCCCTCCCGCAGCGTACATCGAGTACGCTTTGGTCGGTCGCTCCGGGCGCGCTCGCGATCTGCCTCGGCGGATGCGCCCTCGTTTTGACCACCTTATTTCTTCACGGGCCCCGACTGCCCCGGGGGGGGGGCGAAAACGTAGGGATAGGTCACGTTCGCAGAGGCATTGGAAAAGGGCGGGAACTTGGCTTTCATGGCAACCTGCTCGGCGCACTTGCCCGTGGGGTCGGATGCGAACTGGCCGGAAGACTTGGCCGATTTCACCGTTCCATCGCCGTTGACCGCCAGCATGAGGATGAGGTTGCCCACTTTTCCTTCGCCGCATTTCTGGATCTTGGGGTTCAGCTTCCTCATGACGTCCTTTATCTGGTTCTTGTTCAGGGTCGCGGGCAGCCCGGCGGGGGCCTCCTCCTTTTTCGCCTCCTCTTTCTTGGGTGTGCCCATGAGCTCCTCGACGCTGGGCGAGCTCTTCTTTTCCACCGCGCCTTTCACGGGTTTCGCTGGCTCCTTGGCCTTGACCTTTTCCTTTGTGGCCGTGTCCAGCAGGTCCATGAGAGTATCCTTGCTGGCCTCTTTCTTTGTCTGCGGGTCGCTGACGCCGCCTGATTTTGCCTCCTTGGGCTCGGAGGCATAGGGATCGTCCACCATGAGGTCCGTCTTTCCCTTCTTCTTTCCTTTTTTCTTGGAGGCCAGCAGCATTTCATCCTCTCCCCCTCCCTCTTCCCCTTCCAGGGCGGCTTCCTCTTCATTTTCCTCTTCTTCCCGGGGCTCGGTCATGGCTTGAGCCGCGGCGCTGACGGGGGGGGCCTTTTCTTTTTCCATTTCAGCCTTGAGCTCCGCCGTTAGCTGCTTCTTCAGGGCTTCTTCGTGCTGTGCGGCCTCGACGGCGCTGGACGGGGAGCCCTCCTTCGAGCTTTTCGACATCTTTATGATCACGACAACGCCGACCACGGCGACCAGGACCGCCGCGATCGCCAGAACAACCTTCATTCCCGATCCCTCGGCCCCGGGTTTCCCCGCAACCGCCGCCTTTTGCGCCTTTTGCGCTTCAGCAGGCGGCGGCGGCGCCATTGATTTGCGATGTTCCTCCACGAGGGCCGACATGTTGATGATCCCGGAAGAGTCGCCTTTCGCAGCCCCGGGCACGGAGCTCTTTTTCTCCATTTTCAGGACGTCTTTCAGCTCCTTCCCCGTTTCGACATCGGAAACGGACGGGAACGAGAACGCCGGGGCCCTGCCCGCAGCTTCCTCCATCTCCTCCTCGTCCTCCTTTTGCGCCTTTTCAACGAGGTCTTCCTTCCCGGCTTCATCCCTGTCCTCGCTTGTTTCAGGCATGGGCCCGGAAAGAAGCTCGTCGAGGTCTTCACCCCCGCTCTCCCCCTCGTCCGATTCCTTGAGGCTCCCCATTATCGAGTTCGTTATGCTCTGCTCGTCAGGATCGCTTTCGGTGTTCTCCCTCACGTCGTCCATCAGGGACTCGAGCTTCATGAGGTCGTCCGCGTACTTCCTGACCTCTTCGTTCGTTTCGATTTCACTCTTGACTTCCTCGGAAAACTCGAGCTCGGCGTCGGGGCCGGAATCCATTTCAACGGAAATTTTCCTTTTTATGTCCTCTGACATTATTCTAAACTCCTCATAGATAGTTGAGCATCTTTTTTCTCAGAAGCTCCCGAGCCCTGAACACGCGCCACGCAACGGTCCCCTCGCTGCATCCCAGGATTTCACCCGCCATCTTGTAGTCCATGTTTTCAAACACGACCAGGATGAGCGTTGTCCTGAGGACATCGGAAAGCTCGTCGATGGCCTCAACCAGCGAGGTAACCATCCGCTTTTTCTGCAGCTTGTCCTCGGGGGTCTCTTCCGATTTCGCTCCCTTTTCGATCAGGAAGGCCTTCAGCCTCGGGTCCTTGCTGTTCGTGCCTTTCCACTTCTTGATTTCCTTCTTGCGGTTCAGGCACAGGTTGATCAGGATTCTGTAAATCCAGGTGAAAAAGGAAGAGCGCCCATCGAACTTGCCTATTGCCTTGAACGCCTTGATAAAGGTTTCCTGCGTCATATCCTCGGCTTCGCTCGTGTCAGCCATCACGTGTACCGCTGTGTGATAAATCCGCTTGAAATGGAGCTGGACAAGCTGCTCAAACGCCTCGTTGTCCCCCTCCTTCGACCTTTTGACAAGATTTATTTCTTCTTTATTAGCCATTTTCTTTCAATTATTCCCTTAATTATACTAAGAAACGGAAATTTACAAAAGAGAAAGAAAAAAAAGAAGGGGCCGGGCCTTGAATATTGAATTTTCCAGTTCTCATGTCAGGTTTTTCAATAGCAAGGAAAAATTCAATATTCAAGGCCCGGCCCCTTCCTTTTACTCCCCTTCCACGTCCGTGGCCTCTTTCATATCCATCCCCGTGCCCTTCCTGAACGCGGCCAGGGAGGGGGCCGACGGGGCGACGTTCACGTGTTTTTTCACCACCTCCCGCGTGCCGGCAATATTCAGCTTGCCCATGAGCAGGGAAAACTTGCCAAGGAGGCTGGCGCGAATCTTTTCCCGCGAGTCGGGGGGAAGCTCCCATATTTTCCGCTTGAAGGGCCCGAGCCCCTTCTTCCTGAGCTTGTAGAGGAACTGCGCTTCCGTCTGTCCCTCCTTTTTCTCGGAGACGTGATGTGTTTTGATGTAATCGAATATCTCGTCCTTCAGGGACCGGGGTACGGCTTCGTGTTCGTAGAAAATATTCTGAAACCCCGTCGCAAGGTGGATTTCACCGGCCCCCGAAGCAGGGAACTTGTCGAAAAGCTCTTCCGGCAGGGTGGATGCCCCGTGCTGGACGGACCCGCACAAGCCGTAGTCGGACCTGGCAACCTCGCCGATCCTGCGCAGCACCTCGAAATCCAGCTTCACTTCGGCAACAGAGCCGTCCGCAAGCGGCACGCCTCCGTGGCTCGTTCCGGTCTGCACGGAAATCTTGCTGATGTTCCTGACGTCCCCGTCCTTCTTCAGACAGTCGATCAGGCCGTCCATGAAGGCCTTGAATTCTTCGGGCGTGCTGTTCTGGCCGCCCACTTCCCCTATCTCGGCCCCGATGGAGACCGTGATGTTCCCGGGCTCCAGCTTCCTGATGAGCCTGATGAACCTTGCCGTCAGCTCGAAGTTGAGCCGCTGCTGCTCGGACAGATCGGGCTTGGAAAGATCCACCAGCGTCGAGGCGTCGATGTCGATGTTGTAAAAACCCGCGCCGACGGCTTCGGTGATGAGGTTCTCGATTGTTTTGAGCTCTTTTTCCGGATCGGCCTCGTATTTCTTGACCGCGACCTGAAAATGGTCTCCCTGGATGAAAACCGGGCCCTTGAAACCCTCCTTGATTCCGGCGGCGAGAACAACATTCGCGAATTCCAGGGGAGGCTGCTCGCTGTAACCTATCTCGCTGCGGGCGATTTCGAAGATGAATGCGCCGGCCTCTATGTTCATGGCGGCCCGGTACACGGCCCTTGCCATGTCGTAGGTAAGGGTCCGCAGATTGATCGCCGGGACCGTAAATCCCGCGGCTTCCCCTCTGCCCATTGCATCGTACAGCCCCTGGATTGAACAGGGGACAACACCCAGCTCCTCCGCCGCCATGCGGATAATCCATTTGGATTTAAGCGCCGCCCCGGGCTCTCCGAAGACGGCGGTCTCAACCAGCCGGTCAATCAGCTCATCTTTCAGCTTTTTTTCGTCCCTTACCTTCACCGTTTCATCCGAGATATCGATGACACCTCCCGCACCCTGCTCCAGATCGGAATTCGTCAGTAATTGCATGGTGAACCTCTTTTTGCGGCAACAGTTATAAGCCCGCCCCGACGGCCGTTCAGGGAAAGACCTACTCTAACACAAGCAGTAAATATTTCAAGAGGAATCTTTTGCAGGGGTGCATGCACGATTCCGGGGGGCGTATGGGGGCCGGGCCTTGAATCTTGAATTTCATCCATTATTTCTATGAAATTATTTCATAGCGCGAAGAATGAAAAGTTCGCTATGAAATAATTTCATAGAAAAACCCCGAAAAAT
>JBDRLK010000085.1:0-20680 GCA_043813155.1 Pseudomonadota bacterium
TTTCGTGAGGTAGCTGACCGCCCTCGGCGTGCCCGACTATTGTCGTGATTTAGCGGCACGCCCTCGGCGTGCCCGACTATTGTCGTGATGTAGCTGCACGCCCTCGGCGTGCCTGACTATTGTCGTGATGTAGCTGCACGCCCTCGGCGTGCCCGACTATTGTCGTGATGTAGCTGCACGCCCTCGGCGTGCCCGACTATTGTCGTGATGTAGCTGCACGCCCTCGGCGTGCCAAGAGGAAGGACTTCAAACCGCCATCCCATACATATCAATCAAAGGCTCATCCGGGGACTCCGGCCTCGGCCCCACCGTTCCCTTGGTTGGATCGACGATTAAATCCATCTGCTCCAGGGCGATTTGGCCTATCAGAATTTCTTTTCCGTTTTCTTCCACAATTGCGGGGACTATGGCATCCCTTCCCATGATGAAAACTCTAAGGTCTTCCACGACCGTTTTTTCCGCGACTCTGCCATCGGCGTAGCGGACATTCTGTCTTCGTGAAACCGGGAGGTCCAGGATATCCATAACCTCCTTGTTTATGACGCAATGGACAGCTCCCGTATCGACCAGCGCATTCAGCTCACAGTTTCGGACCTGCTCCGGCTTTATAATGTTTTGACTCGCCAGCAATTCGTCCAAATGGTTTACAAGTTTTGCTTGCACAAACACTTTTCCCATTTTTCCGGTTCCTCCTATGAATAAGATACCTTGATTTTATCGATGCGTCAAACGCATTCCTCGCACTGAAGCACATCATGTGCCGGGACAATCTGCAATAATAATGCACGATTGAGAGATCGAGAAGTGGCCATGCCGGAAAAACAGCCGGCATGTTTTAACTCGGTGCGCCTGGAGGGATTCGAACCCCCAGCCCTCGGATCCGAAGTCCGATGCTCTGTCCAGTTGAGCTACAGGCGCGAAGATCCAGCCTCTTATATTATGGAAGTCGGAAGATGTAAAGATGCTCACGTTGTGACAGATTGTCATCAGTGCCAGAAGTAAATCGGAAAATTGTCCCAATTATCTTGTGAAAGGTGCCTGACACAGAGGAAAACAGCCGGCATGTCCTTTGCATGCTTCCGGCATTGAGGCGCTGATGCAGGACGACACCTGGGTTATCAGAATGATCGCGGGTCTTTCGGCTCTGGCCGTCCTGGCCGCGATAGATCTTTGCCGAAATCCTGAAAATCCAACACGGGTAAAGGAATACGTCTTCCTGTTCGGGGTAACGGGGCTGACCATTGCCTATGGGCTCATCGTCGATATGATCACATACTCCATATCCACGGAGTATTTCTCCGTGGGCAAGGGGCTTTCCGGCGCTGAAAAAAGCTTCTACCCCGATGTGGCCGTCATGGCCGTGAAGGCGGCATGGACTGCCGGGCTCGTGGTTGGCGTGGTGCTGCTTGTCGCGAACAATCCACGAAAGAATCTTCCCCAGCTTGGCTATCGCGGGCTGGCGCGCTGCCTTTCCCTTCCATTGAGCCTGTCGATTGCCTGTGGTCTCATACTGGGGTTCTCCGCGCGACTTTCGGCATCAAGCCTTTCCGCCCGGATCGGGTTGAACAGCCTCGGCCTCAGCAATGATGTCGGCTTTATATCCGTATGGGGGACACACATCGGAATCTATGTGGGTGGGCTCGTCGGTCTTATCCTTGCCGCGGGACGCATTAGACGGGGAAGATATTCTTTTCGGAAAGTGGTCAGCGAATCACTGCTGGCACGAAACCGGATTTCCGCGGGGCGAACAATTGCTGCGAGGCCGTGTGTCACCTCGTCGATTCGCCGTGAGTGATGAGTGAATTGTAAGAGTATGAGAGTTTATTTTCTTCCCTATGAAGATTTCCAGTGGTTCAAGCATGCCAAGGTCAGCGACATCATTAATGTGCAGCTTCTCCATGACGTGCACCTGCATTGGCCGTCCCTGAGTGTTGATCTGAGCATTCTGTCCATCGAAGATCCTGCGGGCTATCCCCTTGCTGCAGAGTAATCAGCTGCCATCAGATGCAGTCCATGAATTTCAACATGTCATAAAACTGGTCCAACCATAAAAAAAAGTGTTCTTTCGAAAGTATCGCCGCTTCGGCGGGGCTGAAGCCCCGCACTACAGGCGCCCAGGCGGCGCGCAATGACAAGGCGGGTAGGGGTCAGCGGACCATGGTGCAGCCGCAGCCGTCGCCGACGCCGTTGTCATCGTCCGGCTCCTGGGCGGGAAGGACGGTGAAGGCGGATTCAAGGGTGGCGCTTTTTTCGTCGGGGTTGGTGACGGTTATGTCGCGGTCGACGGGCTCGGCCGCGTCCGCGATATCGATGCCCGCGAACGCGGAGCTTTCGCTCACGAAATCGACCTGAGTGATCGTGATGCCCTCGCCTTCGAAAGCCACGGTCATGCCGGGCTGAAACCTCTGGCCCTTGATCTCGATGTTCAGGCTGCGGCCCTGGAAGCCGGAATCGGGCGTGATGGAGGTGATGGCCGGCGGCTCGCCCGACAGCACTTCGAGCGCGTCTTCCAGCTCGGCCTCCAGCCCGTTTTCATAGTACACCCTGAGCGGCCGCAGCCCTGTCCCGGCGTCCACGTCAACGTCGAGAACGGCCGTGATCTTACGGCCGCCCGGCAGCACGGCGTCGACCTCGGCCGCTATGCCGGCGCCCGCGTCGATCATGATGCCCGGCTTGAGCCTGCTGCCGCTGATCTCGATCTCCACTCCCGCGGCTCCCTGGATCACCTCCCCGGGCGAGACGCTCTCTATCGCCGGCCTGCCGTAGAAGTCCACGTCAAAGATGAACGCGTCGCTCTCGAACTCCCCCTCGTCAGGGTCGTGCACGAGGTCTCCCTCATTGGTGACCGCGAAGAGGACGCTCATGGCCGAAGCCAGGTCGTCGGCCGCGACCTGCCCCCTGCCTTCCGTGACATTAGACTCCACCAGCCGGCTGGTCCCGTCCGTGTTGAAGATGAGGGCGGCCAGGTGCCAGTTCATGTTGTCGCTCGAGCGCATGTCGAGCTGAAGAAGGTCCTCGGCATCCGTCACCATGCTCGAGTCGACAAATACGTTGATGTAGGCCGTGCCGGTCTCCTGCGGCGCGGCCAGCGGGATGAGGCCGGCGCGCGGCAGCACGAACATCTCGAACGTGTCGTAGATCGTGACGGGCGGAATGGAGGCGCCGTAGCGGAAGTGCTCCGTGTCGGCCATGTCGCCCGTAAACACGCGCCACATGCTGAATTCCCCGACCGCGTCCCAGAATCCAGCGCCGCTCTCGGCCAGCACGGCGTCAACGGCATCGTAGAAGTCGGGCTCGTTTTCCCCGCTCTCCAGCGAGGCAGCCCCGTCTTCTGAAAACACGACCGTGCCGTCCTGCCGGGCCGCCTTCATGATGTCCGTAAAAATTCCGCCGGTTCCGTCGCCCCACCTCTCGTCGAGGTACATGTAGAACATGGAGTGGCCGTCGACATAGCCTTCCATGTCGGGGTTGGTGGGGTCCTCGTAATCAAGGGCGAGCTGGGGATTGGACTGAAAGGTCAGAAAGTAGCGCTCGCCCGCGCGGTCGAACCAGTCTTCGAACGGCGAATCGGGCAGGTTTTGCCTGTAGAGAAAGTACATGGTCGTGGAAAAGCCGTCGCCCAGCGCCTCGACGCAGTCGTCGGCCATGAACAGGGCCCGGCCCAGGTACTGGCCCAGGGTCCTTTCGAAG
This sequence comes from Pseudomonadota bacterium, assembly GCA_043813155.1. GTDB lineage: Bacteria > Myxococcota_A > Polyangia > DRWM01 > DRWM01 > JBDRLK01. The sequence goes on from JBDRLK010000085.1 coordinate 3,691, forward strand.
CGGCGCGAGCCGCTTGCCTTGTTGAGGTTCAGGCTCACGGCGCAGTCCGAGCGCGGCGTGGAAGGCACGTCGGCCACGGGCACGGCCGCCGCGCTCGCCCAATCCCCCATGTCGGTCAGGAAGACGTAGAGGCCCTCCTCGGGCGTGCCCTCGTCATCGAGCCTCCAGGGGGGCGTGAACCCGAGATCGTCGACAAAAATCCCGTACACCAGCTCGGCGCTCGAGAGCGCGCTCTGGGCCAGCTCCAGGTCGCCCTCGCCGTCGTAGCACACCTTGATGGCATGGGACGAGGACTCCACGCAGCCGACCACGGGGCCGGCCTGTGCCGAGCCGGCCGGCGACAGCAGAGCTGCCAGAAAGACTGAACAGAGTAAACCGGGTTTTGCATAAATTGTTTGATCCATTGCTGTAAACCTCAGCTTTCCTAGCGCACCATGGCGCAGCCGCAGGCTCCGCCCGTGGCGGCGATGTGTTCGTCGTCGGGAGCATACAAGGTAATGGAGAAAGCCTCTGCAGCCGTGTCGGACTGGTCGAAGCTGTCCTCGACCGTGATGTCGCAGGCCTGCTCCTCGGCCTCGTCGGCAATGTCCAGGTGCACGAACAGCGTGGTGTCATCGACGAAATCGGTCCTCGTGACCGTGATGTCGGCGCAGCTGAACGTCACCTCGTTGTCGTCCGAAAGGTTGGCGCCGTCGACCCTCACGATCGGGCTCTCTCCCGGCTCGGCCCCGTTCGGGAAAAGGGCCGTGATTTCAGGCGGCGGCGGCACGGCGATCTGGATCGCGTCCTCCATGGTGGTCTCGAACCCCTCGTGGTCCTCGTAGTTGCTCACCACGAGGTCCCGCGGGCCCGTGGCCGCGTCGCGGTCCACGCTCACGGTCAGGATGATCTCCTCGCTGCTCATCATGTCCGCGCTCAGGATCTCGACCCCGTCGCCGGAGATCTGAACATCGAGCCCGGGCTCGATGTACTGCCCGGTGACCGTCACCTCCGTCTCCTCGCCCAGATAAAGCGTGTCGGGGGTGACGCTGTCCAGGGCAGGGTAGAAGAGGTAGTCGAAAACAACGGAAAAATGCTCGAAGCCCCAGTTCTGGTCCCAGTCGAGCTCCTCGTCGCCGATGTTCGCGATCATGAACATCATCTCGTCCGCGGCAAACATGTCCTCCGAGTCGGCCGTGAACTCGCCGCGGCCGTCTTCGTCCGACAGGATCGAGATCTTTTCATCGAGCGTTCCATCCTTGATGAGCCAGAGCTCGGCGATCCACGAAGACGAGGCGTTTGCCTGGAACTTGACGAGAAGCGTGCCGCGGGGGATGGACTCGGGGTCCAGGTAAAGGCTCTCGTAATGGTACCCGAGCTGGTGGACGTCGCCGCTCGTGGAAAGGGGAAAGCGGCTCGGCGTGGAGGCGGAAAGCATGCCGGCCAGGACCACGTCCACGTTATACCACTCGCTGCCGTTCTCGAAATGATTCCCGTCGTCCCTCGATCCCATGAAGTAGCGCCACTCGCCGAACGTCGAGACATAGGTGGCCAGGTCGACGTCGTTTTCTCCGGCCAGCAGCATGACGGCGTCGAACAGGTCGGGCTCGTTGTCGGCCCAGGTCTGCAGCGTGCCTTCCCACAAGCGTCTTATCGACAGGGGGTCATTATCGCCCAGGAACTCCTGGACGAACTGCATGTGGAGCGCGGCCCCGTAGACATACATTGAATTGTATTCGTTCCACCCGATCGAGTGGTCGGGGTTGTCCTGGTATTCGGCGACAGCGTAAGAAAAATAGTCCCACACGCCCGGGGCCAGAAGGTGTTCGGTCCAAACCGTGGTTGACTCCATTGAATTCAGCGTCTCGTAGCAGTCCATGGCCATCTGGCAGCCGTGCATGAGCTCGTGGCCCACGACCGTTTTCCACGTTTCGTTCTCCTCGTTCAGGGTCTCGTCCATGACGATGTAGGACGAGCAGTCGGTGTGAGGGGTGGGGGCGTACATGTCTTCTGGAGACGTGTAGCCCGAGGCCCCGGAGGAGCGCGTGTCGCCAAGGAAAAAGTCCATGCCTACCTCATCCCCCTCGCGCCTGGCTGCAATGGGAGCATAAAAGCCGAGCGTGTCGACTTCCAGCTCCCACGACTCCTCGGCCCACTCCAGTACGGCCTGCGCCTTTGGTATCTCCTCTTCATCGTTGTAACACGACCGGATGGGATAGATTTCCGACTCCAGGCAGCCCAGGGGAACGGGCGGGGCGAACAGGGGCGTCAGCTCGTCCTGCTTCTCTTGAGGAAGGTCCTTGAGGATCCTGAAGGCCTGCAGCCTGTTCATGGTGTAGGAATAACCGGGCATTGAGGCCGCCGAGGATTTGCTTCCGATGTCGGGAAAAAGAAGGTCGTAGATCCGGTTGATCCTGGCTTCCACGCTGTCGCCGCTGCTTTCCGCCGAAGACGCGGCAGGCAGCGTCCAGAGCAGCGCAAGACAAAGGCCCCCGAAAAGGATTCTTGTCGTCTTTTTCATAAAAAATCTCCTGTTTTTCGAAACAATGATCAGGATCCCCGCAACCAGGAAGAAGAGGAACATGAAACCGCCCGGGGCCCCGCCGCTGCCGACAGCCGAGCAGGAACACCCTTCCCCGTCGTCGCCGTCGCCGTCCCCGCCGTCCTGGCCGGCAAGGACGGCAAAGCCCGCTTCGAGCGTGTCGCTTTTTTCATCCGGGTTGGTGACCGTCACGCTGTGGTCGCCGGCCTCGGCCGCGGCGGCGATCTCGATGCCCGCGATCGCCGAGCCCTCGTTCACGACATCGACCTGCGTCACCGTGATGCCTTCCCCGTCGAACTGCACGGTCAGCCCGGGCTGGAACCTCTCGCCGACGATCTCGATGTTCACGCTGCGGCCGGTAGAGGCCGAGTCGGGCGTGATGGTCGTGATAACGGGCGGCTCGCCCGACTGCACTTCCACGGCCTCGTCCAGCACGGCTTCCAGCCCGTTTTCATAAAACACGCGCAGGTCGCGCTTCCCGATCGCGGCATCAGCGTCAACGTCAACCGCCGCGATGATCTTGCGGCCGTCCGGAGTGACCGTATCGACCTCGACCGCCACGCCCTCTCCCAGGTCGACTTCGATACCCGGCTTGAGCTCGCTGCCGGTTATTTCCAGCTCCACGCCAACCGCCCCCTGGGTCAGCTTATCGGGCGAAACAGTGTCTATGGACGGCTTCTTATAAAAATCAATGCCGTAGATGAACTGGTTGGAGGAAAACTCGTCATCGTCCGGGTCGTGATCCAGGTCCCCGAGGTTGGTGACCGCGAACACGACGTTCATGACCGATGCCAGGTTGTCGGCAACAAGAAACCCCCGGCCTTCCGTGACATCGAGCTCAACGACGTTGCTGGTCCCGTCCAGGTTGAAGATGACGGCGGCCATGGTCCAGTTCGGGCTCTCGTCCGAGCGTATGTCGAGCTGCAGAAGATCCTCGGCGCCCGAGACAGCGCTTCCGTCAACGTACACGTTGATGTAGGCGGTGCCGGTTTCCTGGGGCAGGCTCATGGGGAGAAGGCCGGTGCGGGGCAGCTCGATCATCTCGAAGGAGTCGTAGAATGTGAGTCCGGGGAAGTAGGGGCCGTACTCGAGGTGCTCGGAGTCCGCGATCTCGCCCGTGAAAACCCTCCAGATGGCGAATTCCTTTACCGCATCCCAGAAGCTCCCGTCGTAGTCGGCAAGCACAGTGTCGATGGCATCGTAAATGTCAGGCTCGTTTTCTCCGCTCTCGAGCTCGGCGGTTCCAGCGGAAACAACGACCGTGCCTTCCTGGCCCGTGGCATTCACGATTTCCGCCATGATGCTGCCCGTGCCGTCTCCCCAGCTTTCATCGATATACATGTAGAACAGGGACTGGCCTGAACCATAGGATGCGAGGTCCGGGTTGGAGTAATCCTCGTAGTCCAGGGCCAGGTGGGTATTGGCCTGGTAAGCCAGGAAGTATTGCGCGCCCATATACTGCAGGAACATCTCGAAGGGAAAATCCGTTCGGGTTCTTCTCATTGCCATGAACATGTACATGGAAAATCCGGTGCTCAGCGCCTCGACGCAATCATTGGCCATGAGCAGGATGCTTCCCATCTGCTGGCTGACGATAAACCCGAGGTAGCGTGGATCAAACATCTTGTTGATCTCGAGGCTTGCGGCGCAGTCTGATTCCGGTGTGGAGGGAATGTCGGCCACGGGTATGGCCCCGCCCCAATCGTCGCCCAGGTCCGTGAGGAAGATGTAAAGCCCTTCCTCGGGCTTCCCTTCGTCATCGAGCCTCCACGGGGGATTGAACCCGAGTTCATCGATGTAAAAGGACCAGACATCCTCGACATCCGGCATCAGGGACTCGGCTGTGGCCAGATCCTCTGCTCCGTCATAGCAGATCTTGATGGGCAGGGACGTGGACTCGTGGCAGCCCACCACCGGGCCCGCCTCGGCCCTGGAGGTCAGCGCCAATGCTGCCGCCAGGATGGCAACCCCCATGAAAACCGTTGTTGCAGGTCTGTTTGATATCATACTCAAGCTCCTCCCGAATGCGAGCTAATGTACCAGGAAAAAAGTGTTTTCGTCAATATAAGATCCCCTTTAACGCGTGGGAAGCCCTGCGGCCGGGGAGTGTGGTTTCACGCGCAGGCAGGGTCCCAGCGGCATTCCCGGTCGTCGCAGTCCACGTCCCCGTCGCCGTCGTCATCCTCGCCGTTGTCGCAGTCTTCGGTGCAGGCCGGGTCCCAGGAGCAGTCCCAGTCCTCGCAGTCGACCCGGCCGTCGCCGTCGTCGTCCTCGCCGTTGTCGCAGTCCTCCACGCCCGGCCCGCCGCAGGCCGGGTCGCGGCGGCATTCGCGGTCGTCGCAGTCCACGTCCCCGTCGCCGTCGTCATCGATGTCGTTGTCGCATATCTCGTCCACCTCGCAGGCCGGGTCGAACGCGCAGTCCGTGTCCGCGCGGTCATGGTCAAAGCCTTTTTCGTCAGGGCCACCGTGCCTTCGCCATGCCCTCCGAAGTTCAAGTGCCAGCCCTGCGTCGACACAACGGTTCTTGCGAACGACCCATCGGACGATCCTGGAGATCACGTGTTCGTTGCCGGCGTTCCGGAAGGCTGGAAAAAGATGAAGGAGAAAAACGAATACACGTTTCTTTTAAAGCTTGACGAGGGCTACAAGACCTCCATCAAGAGCCACACCTGCGACCCGCGCGTCCTGGATATTTCTCTTTTCGATTGCCTTGACTGCCCGAAGGAGAAAAAGAAGAAGAAAAAGAAGTGACGAGTCCCCCGGTTTGACTAGTCGCAGGCAACGAAGCGCGGGTAGCCGGGGAAAAAGCCGGTTGTCTCGCCGTACTCGTCTCCGCCCCAGCACTTGCCCGTACCCCCCTCCATGAGCACGCAGGTCTGGTGCTTGCCGGGCGACATGGCCGTGGGCGTGCCGGTAATGACCGTCACGTCCACCGGATACCGGTAGCCGTTCAGGGTGCCGTCGCCCAGCTGGCCATAGGTTCCCCTTCCCCAGCATTGCATGGCGCCGGTGTCCAGGATGGCGCACGCGTGCTCGAAGCCGGCCTGGATGGCGGCAACGCCGGAGCCGTACCCGAGAACCTGAACGGGCGTGGCCTTCCAGGCCGATGTGTTGTCGCCCAGCTGGCCGGCCGAGTTCTCGCCCCAGCACCGAACCTCGCCCGTGTCGAGAAGCGCGCACGTGAATCCCCCGCCGCCAGCGCTTATGGCGGCAACGCCTGAACCCAGGCCGGTCACGTCGACCGGCAGGTCTTGATCGTCCTCGCCTCCATTGCCGAGGCGGCCGTACATGCCGTACCCCCAGCACTTCACGCCGCCAGCGGCCGTGAGCGCGCAGGCATGAGCGTTGCCGGTGACAACGGCCCTGACGCCCGTGGACTCGGTCAGGCCCGACACGTTGACCGGGATCGACCGGCTGGTCCCGCCTCCGTCGCCGATCTGCCCGGAAGCGCCCGAGCCCCAGCATTTGGCGCCGCCGATGGTGTCGTTGTCAGCGTCCACGAGAGCGCACGTGAACTGCGCGCCCGATGAAATCGACCGGACATTGGCGGTCAGGCCCGAGACGTCCACGGGCGTGGGCCTTGTCTCGGAAGTCCCGTCGCCGAGCTGGTAGGTGCTGTTCCATCCCCAGCACTTTGCGCCTCCCTTTCCATCGGCATCCGGGTCCTCGACTGCGCAGACGTGAAACGAGCCCGAGGAAGCCTGGATGATATCCGTGCCCAGGCCGGTCACGCTTGTCGGCGCGGCCGTATTGAGCTGTGTCCCGTTGCCGATCTGCCAGTATTCATTCGTGCCCCAGCACTTGAAGTCAATGGCATCGGTGGCGCACGACACAAGCTGCCCCGCGTGGACCATGGTCACGGGGTTGATGGCGAGGTCAACGGGCGTTGTCACCTTGGTGGTCGTGCCGTTGCCCAGCTGGCCGAAGCTGTTGCCGCCCCAGCACTTGGCCTTGGACGTGGCCAGCAGGGCGCAGTTCGCGCCTGACTCGGCTGCGACACTGTTTACGCCCGAGCTCAACCCGTACACGGTCGTGGGCGTGCTCCTGCTCAGCACGGTCCTGTCCCCGACCTGGCCGCGATAATTACTGCCCCAGCACTTGGCCGCTCCCCCGTGCACCGCGCAGGTGTGATCCTGGCCCAGGGAAATGGACGTGACCGACGAGGACAGCCCGGTAACGTCCACGGGCGTCAGCCGCTCATCCGTGGTGCCGTCGCCCAGCGCACCCGCGCTGTTGAAACCCCAGCATTTCATGGCGCCCGCGGCGAGAAGCGCGCAGGTGTGGTACGCGCCGCAGGCCACGGCCGTAACGCCCGAGCCGGCCCCCAGCCCGGAAACATCCACGGGAGTAGGGCTGTCGTCGGTCGAGTTGTTGCCCAGCTGGCCGTTGGAGTTCCTGCCCCAGCATTTCAAGCCGCCTGCCACGACCGCGCAGGAGTGGTAACTTCCGAGGGCGATGGCCGCAGCCGCCCCGCCCAGCCCGGTGACGTCGACCGGCGCTGTCCGGTCCAATGTTTCGCCGTCGCCGATCTGGCCGTAGGTTCCCTGCCCCCAGCATTTCACGCCCCCGCCGTCCAGCAGGGCGCAGGAATGGTAGCCTCCCAGGGCCACGTCCTGGACGCCCGAAGCCAGGCCCGACACGGCTGTGGGCACGTTCTTTTTGGTCGTTGTGCCGTCGCCGACCTGGCCGTTGTCGTTGGCGCCCCAGCACTTGACAGCGCCGGTGTCGAGGACCGCGCAGGCATGCGATCCGCCGACCCCCATGGCTGCGGGCGTGGACCCGAGGCCCGTCACTTCCATGGGCGCGGGGTAATAGAGGTCCCAGTTCCCGAGACCGAGCTCCCCGTTGGCATTGTACCCCCAGCATTTCATCTTGTCCGTCGTGAGCAGCACACAGGCGCTGCTGCCGCCGGCCTCAAGCTTTGAAATTCCGGCAAGCTCATTGAGGTGGTCGCCCGCGCAGCCGCCCGAGCCGTTGCACTCGTCGCTCGTCGTGCAGTCGTCATCGTCATCGCATTCCGCGCCTTCGCCCGCGAACCCGTTTGCCGGGCAGGCCGGGCCGGAGCCCGTGCATGTTTCCGCGACATCGCAGTCGCCCGCCGCGCTGCGGCACACGGTCGTATCCGGCCTGTAGCCGTTGGCAGGGCAGGCTGCCGCGCCGCCCGTGCAGCTCTCGGCCACGTCGCAGTTTCCCGCGGCCGATCGGCATACGGTCGTGTCGGGCAGGAAGCCGTCTTCCGGGCAGGCTGCCGCGTCGCCCGTGCAGCTCTCGGCCACGTCGCAATCGCCCGCCGATCCCCGGCACTCGACAGTGCCGGCCATGAACGCGTCGGCCGGGCACTCGGCGCTGTCGCCAGGGCAGGTTTCGTCCACGTCGCAGCCCCCGTCCGCCGGCCGGCATGTGAAAGAACCGGGCAGAAACCCGTCCTCCGGGCAGTCGGGCCCGACGCCCGTGCAGCTCTCTGCCGCGTCGCAGTCGCCGGCAGCCGGCCTGCAGACAACGTCTTCCGACAGCGTGTCGTGCCCGCAGACGTGCGTGGCCTCGATGCACACGTCCTGCGTGCAGCCCAGCTCGTCGTCGCACTCGATCTCCTGGGTTTCCACGTGGCAGGAGTAAGCGCAGTCGTTGTCGCACCCGTCGCCCTGGTCCGAGTTGCCGTCGTCGCATTCCTCGGCCGGGTCGGCGCCGCTGTCCGTGAAGCTGTCGCCGCACAGGCTTTCCTGGCAGGTATTGGAAATACAGATCTCCCTCGCTTCGGGGTTTTCGCCGCACTCGGTGCCGTCCTCGAGCGGGTCCCTGCGGGCGCACACGCCTTCGTCCGTGTCGCAGAACTCCTCGCCGTTGCATTCATTGCCGTCGTCCGGGCAGTCTTCCGGGCCTTCGCACATCGTCCGGCACTCCGCGCTGCAGTCGCCCTCGCCCGGCGGTTCGCAGGACTCGCCGCCGCCCGTGTCCACGTACCCGTCGCCGCAGGTCGACTCCCCGCACGCGCCGTCCAGGCAGATGCTGCGGGGGTCGTCATCGCACACGAAACCGTCATCCAGGTCGCCCCCGTCCTCGCACACGTGCGTTTCCCCGTTGCACGTCTCCTCGCCGTTGCACAGCTCCTCGTCCCTGCAATCGGCGTTTTCCTCGCACGTCCACGTGCAGTCATTCTCGCACCCGTCGCCCTCGACGTCGTTTCCGTCGTCGCACTCCTCGCCGTCGTCCACCTCGCCGTTGCCGCAGGGATCCTCTTCCTCCACCACGTCGGCCGCGTCGCCCGCATCGTCGGTCCCCACGTCGGAGACTTCATCGCCCCCTGCGTCGGTTTGCGCGTCCGTGGTGTCGTTTTCTCCGTCCGTGACACCGTCCTCTGGTCCCACGTTGTCGGGGTAGCCGAAGAACTGCGTGCATCCCGCGGCTGCCGCGATTGCGAAGAAAACCGTGATCATCGGGACAATTGTGAGTTTGTTCATGTTTCTTTGACCCTGAAGTTGAATTTTGCAAAAACAGCTAATCGCAGGTCACGAACCGCGGGTAGCCCGGGAAAAAGCCGGTGGTCTCGCCCATGTTGTCCCCGCCCCAGCACATGGCGCCGATTGTGCTGAAAAGGCCGCAGGTCTGATCCTTGCCGCAGGTCAGCATCGTCGGTGTTTCAGGGAGGCCGAGGACGTTCACCGGGCTCGTCTTTCTGTTCACGGTCCCGTCACCCAGCTGACCGTACGTGTTCCTTCCCCAGCACTGCGCCGCCCCCGTGTCCAGGATGGCGCATGCGTGCTCCTTGCCTGCCACGATCGTGACCACGCCGGAATCCGCGCCATAACCCCAGACCTGGACGGGCGTGGACTTGTCCGTCGATGTTCCATCGCCGAGCTGGCCGCCGCCGTTCTCGCCCCAGCACATGACGGCGCCGGTGTCGAGAAGCGCGCAGGCGAAAGCTTCACCGACGACCAGGGCCGCGACCCCCGAGCCCAGGCCCGTGACGTCCACGGGCGTAGCCTGGTGGTCCGTGGATCCATTGCCGATCCGTCCGTCGTTGCCGTACCCCCAGCATTTCACGCCGCCCTCGTCGGTGAGCGCGCACGTGTGGACCCACCCCCCTTGAACGTCCAGCACCCCTTCGGCCTCGGTCAGGCCGGAGACGTCAACGGGACTGTGCTGGTCGCTCCCGCTTCCATCTCCAAGCTCTCCATCGTAATTGTAGCCCCAGCATTTCGCGCCGCCGATCGTGTCGCCGTCCGTGTCAACGAGAGCGCACGTGTGGGTTCCGCCGGCTGATATGGAACGGACATGATCCGTGAGGCCGCTGACCTGCGTTGGCGTGGTCTTATCAACGGTCGTTCCATCGCCCAGCTGGCCCTTGTAGTTCCGTCCCCAGCATTTTGCGGCTCCCTTTCCGTCGCTGTCGGGGTCGTCGACGGCGCACATATGGTATCCGCCCCCGGAAACGTCAATAACGTCCTTGGAAAGACCGGTCACGCTTGTGGGCGCGCGCGTGTTGAACTGGGTCCCGTCGCCGATCTGCCACCACTCATTGGTGCCCCAGCACAGAAAATCGGTCGAGGTCGTGGCGCAGGAAATCCCGGGTCCCGCGCCGATGACTTCTTCCGCGTCCGACAGGCCGGCCACGGCCGTGGGCGCGGTCATCTTTGCGCTTGCGCCGTTGCCCAGCTGCGCCCAGGCGTTGTAGCCCCAGCACGTGAGCTTCGAAGTGTCCATGAGAGCGCAGCTCTGATCCGCGGCTCCGAAAACCCTGATTGCGCCCGACGCCATGCCGTACACGGCCAGCGGGCTCGTACTGGAAAACACGGTTCCGTCCCCAACCTGGCCGTGGATGTTGTAGCCCCAGCACTTCAGTCCCTCCGTCGCATGCAGGCCGCACGTATGGAAATCGCCTGTGGCTATGGACGTTACCGAGGCGGTCATGCCGGGCACGTCCACGGGTGTTTCCTCCCATCCCCCCGAGCCATTGCCCAGCTGGCCCGAGTTGTTCAGGCCCCAGCATTGCATGCCCCCGGTGCTGAGAAGCGCGCAGGTGTGGTTCATTCCGGCCGCCATGGCTGTTACCGTCCCGCCGAGGCCGGTTACATCGACGGGCATGAGCTTGCCTTCGGTCGTTCCATCGCCCAGCTGGCCGTAGGTGTTCCGGCCCCAGCACTTTACACTGCCTGAAACCAGGGCGCAGGTATGGTAGCGGCCGGCGGTTATGGCGGAAGCTCCCGTTCCCAGCCCCGTTACAAAGACAGGGACAAGCTCGTCATCCGTTCCGCCGTTCCCGACCTGGCCGTCCTCGTTCCGGCCCCAGCACATCACGCCGCCCGTTTCGAGCAGGACGCAGGAATGGAAAGCCCCCAGCGAAACTTCCTGGACGGCCGATGGAAGGCCGGTAACGTCCGTTGGCAGGGCTTTGCTGGTCGTGCTGGAGTCTCCGAGCTGGCCGTCGCTGTTCGAGCCCCAGCACTGGACCCCGCCCGTGTCGAGAACAGCGCAGGTGTGCGAATCGCCGCCGGAAACGGTTTCCGCCAGGGAGCCGATGCCGGTTATTTCAACGGGCGCGAACCTGTCCATGCTTGACCCGTCTCCGATCTGGTATGAATGGTTCCGGCCCCAGCATTTCAATTTTCCGCCGTCAAGAACGGCACAGCCGTGGTAACCGCCCATGCCCACGTCGACCACGTTGACCATCTCGGTCAGCTCCGAGCCCGTGCAGAGACCCGAGCCGTTGCACTCATCATCCGCAGTGCAATCGTTGCCGTCATCGCAGTCGATGCCTTCCGCCACGTACACGTTGTCAGGACAGTTGATTGCGCCGCCGGGGCAGTTTTCGGCTATGTCGCAGTCGTTCACGGCCGGGCGGCAGACCTCGTCGGCGGTCTTGAAGGCGTCAGCCGGGCAGTCTGTATCGTTGCCGGGGCAGTTTTCAGCCGTGTCGCAGTCGCCTGCCGCAACACGGCACACGGTTGTGTCGGGAAGAAAGGCGTTGGCGGGGCAAGCGGCGCTGGAGCCCGTGCAGTCTTCGGCCACGTCGCAGTCGCCCGCCGATGCCCGGCACTCGACCGTGTGGGCCAGGAACTCATCAATGGTGCAGTCGGGTCCGTCGCCCGGGCAGTTTTCCGGAAGGTCGCAGTCTCCCGCCTCTTCGCGGCACTCGAAGGTGTTGTCCAGGTATCCGTTGTCAGGACATTCGATGCCGCTTCCCGTGCAGGTTTCCGCAGCATCGCAATCCCCGTCAGCATCGCGGCACACGTGGGTGTCGGGCTCAAAGTCGTCGGAGGGACAGGCCGCGTCCGTGCCGTTGCACGTTTCCACCGCGTCGCACAGGTCGGCCGCCGGCCGGCAGACCGTGCTCTCCACCATGGTGTGGTGGTCGCACGTGTGGCTCGAAGTGTTGCACGCGTCGAGCGTACAGCCGAGCAAGTCGTCGCACTCGATCTCCTGGGTTTCCTCGTGGCACGAGTACATGCAGTCGTTGTCGCACCCGTCGCCCTCCTCGACGTCGCCGTCGTCGCACTCCTCGACCGGGTCCGCGCCTTCGTCGATAAAGCTGTCGCCGCACATGCTTTCCTGGCAGGTCTCGGACAGGCAGATGAGCCGCGGATCGCTGCCGCAAACCGTGCCGTCCGAGAGCGGGTCCACGTGGGCGCATACGTTCTCGTCCGTGTTGCAGTACTCCGTGCCGTTGCACGCGTTCCCGTCGTCCGGGCAGTCCTCGTTGTCCTCGCATTCGAGCACGCATTCGGAGTTGCAGGAGCCCGCGTCCGGGGGCTCGCACTGCTCGCCGCCGCCCGTGTCCACGAACCCGTCGCCGCATTCCGATTCCTCGCACACACCATCCAGGCAAATGCTGCGCGGGTCGTCCACGCACACAAAGCCATCCTCCAGGTCGTCGGCATCCCGGCACGTGTGCGAGCCGGTGTTGCATGTTTCCTCGCCGTTGCAAAGCTCGTCGTCCCTGCAATCGGCGTTTTCTTCGCAGGTCCAGGTGCAGTCATTCTCGCACCCGTCCCCCGCGATGTCGTTTCCGTCGTCGCATTCCTCGCCGTCGTCCTTGTTTCCGTCGCCGCACTCGCCCGGCTCGACCTCAACGTCGGCCGCGTCGTCGACCTGAACGTCCGTGGCGTCGCCGGGTTGATCGTCGCCGCCCGCGTCGTCGGTCCGGACGTCGTCCGCGCCGTCGTCCACGTCGTCGTCCTGCGTGTCCGGCTGCGCGTCCCCGGTATCGTCGTCACTGTCCGCGACGCCGTCCTCGGGCCCCACGTTGTCGGGGTACTTGAAAAACTGCGTGCAACCGGCGCCTGCCGCGGCCGCGAAAAAAACCGCCAGGACCGGGAAAATCGATAGCTTTTTCATTCTATGCCGCCCCTACGCTTAAAAGTGATGGATCAATGAAATCGACGTTCCCCCGAACTGCACCTTCGGCGCGCTGGATGTTTTCTTTTCCTTTTTCGAGAAATCCGTGAAAATGGCCAGCACGATGGTGGCGGCCGCAGCGGCGGCCGTGACGCCGACCAGCACGTCGCTCACCACGTTGAGCGTTTCGCCCGAAGACTTGAGGTCCTCGCGCTTTTCGATGTTCTCGACGCTGTCGGTATCCGTGTCATCGAATTCATTGTGCTTCTGCATGGCCATGACGGAACAGACCACCGTGCCTATGAGAAGGGCGCCGGTCGCCCCCACCATGCCGTAAAACGCGGCGGGCTTGACAGTCTTCTTCTTGCCTTTTGTGTCTTTTACCGCGTCCGGCAGGGGCTGCTCTTCTTCCTCTTCTTCCTCGTCATCTTTCACTGCTGCCGCGGCGTCTTTCTTTTTCAACTCCACTTCGATCGTGAGCTCCTCGCCGCCGGGAAGATCGATTTCCGTTGTATATGTTTCATACCCCTTCTTATTCACTTCCACCTCGTAATGGCCCACGTTCAGGCTCAGCGGTCCGGCCAGCGGCGTCTTTCCAACCGATTTTCCGTCCATGGTGATCAGGGCGCCTTCGACATTCGCCTCGATCATGACCGAGCCGATCACGCCGGCCACCTGGCTGAGCACCTCCTCGGCCTTCGCCTTCTTCTCTTTTGGGATTTCGCTTCCGCCTTCCTCGAGATAGGCTTTCAGCTCCTTTTCAGCCTCCACGAAGCGATGCAGGGCCTGGTAGGCGATGCCGATGTAGTATTTTACCTTCCAGTTCTTCTTGTACTTGTAGCTCGCAGCGAATTCGATAAGGGCGGCCTCGAAGTTGCTCTCGTTGTACAGGGCAACGCCCTGAATGAAGTGCTTCTTGGCTTTTTCGGCCTCCGTCTCATCAGGGAAGGCATTGGCGGCAAATAGAAATGAGATGAGTGCAGCCGCGATTGTAATGGTAATGGTAAACGATCTTTTCATGATTTCTCCTCTTTGGATTTGACAAAAATTATATAATAGCCTTTTTGAGATCAAGTCAAGGTTGAGTCAATGGATATGCCATAAAAAGCAATCAGCCCCTGAAGCGCTTGATTTACCTGACGCACCGGCAGTATACTTTAATCATGATGAAAATTGCGATGATCATGGTTCTTGTGGCGGGCCCTGGTTTCGCCGCGGGGTGCAGCGGGGATTATTCGCAGGCGGGCGGGGACGACGGGGCGGATACGGATGCGGAGCCGGCGGCGGACGGGCACGAAACGGGCGACGACGGCGGCGGCGGGGAAGAGGACGCTGCGGACGATTCGGCTGACGCGGGCCTCGATCCCGTCCCCGACCCTGACAATGACGCGGACATCGACATGCCGGACGCCGACGCGTCCGAGCCGCCGCCCGACCCGGAGCCGTACCGGCCCTGCGAGACCGGCTCGTGCTGGGACACGAGCCTCCGGCCGAACCGCTGCCTCAACGCGCAGATCGATGAGAATTTCAGCTCCGGGATTTTCAATGTCCATGATTACGCCTCCACGCTCTACGCCGACGGCTTGACGCGCCTGACGCTCACGCGCACGGGGGGGTCCTGGCAGCCGGCTCTCATCGTTGCCGATGAAGACGGGACCGTGCTCAGCGACGGCCGCATCGGGCTGGTCCGCGACGGGCTGGACGTGAGCATCGAGGAGGACGGGACCTCGGGCGGCACGGCGCTGGTGGAGCTGTGGACGGAGAGCGACCTTCGCGTGTCGGTTTTTGTTACGGGCTGGGAGGTGGTGGACAGCGGCTTCGAGTCGTTTTTGCCCACGAGCTCGACCTACACGCTGCGCATTGAAAACATCTGCGACGAGCCGCCCGTGGAGTGCGAGGTGAACGGCCACACGGTGCGCGAGCCGGCCTGCGGGTGGCTCCTTTACACCGGCCGCGAGGTGGTCCCGCTTCTCGAGGGGTCGCGCGACGAGCGCCTCACGGCCGCGGCGCGCGTGGCGTGGTGGTCGCTGAAGGAAGGCGTGCTCTTCCTCGCCAACCCGCTGGCCTACTCGAACTGCGGCGCGAGCGGCCACATAGGGCCGCTCGAAACGTGCCCGTCCGGGTACGCCTGGCAGGTGGGCCTGGCCGGGGTCCAGGAGCCGGACCATCGTCATGGCGATGTCGAGGCTGCGGCGGGGCGGCTCTTTCCGGACATGTCCTTGGACGAGGTGCTGGCCGAAGCGGCCCTGGAGGCCGGGCTGGACGGGGCCGACGTCGACACGGTTGTCGCCTCAACGGGCGACTTTCGCAACTCATGGCTTCTTCGATCAAGCGCCGTGGGCTTCACGATGGAGGAGGTCCTGGTGACCGCCCAATGCGTGGTAGGCAGCGAGGGCTGGTGCTTCGGCACGGACTGGGACTCCACGAGGCTGTTCGCGCCGGACAAGCCGAGCGCCATGCAGGCCATCGAGGACGTGCGCGGGATCCTCGACGCCGTGGCGCCTTGACGGGAGGCTAAAGCCTCCACTACCCGACGGGGGGGGGAGCGCCTTGACTATCGGGACCATTCCCGTTATTTAAACAGCATGACAATACAACCAAGACAACCGGGCCTGGTGCTGGTGTTCAGCATGATTTCCTGCGGTTTCTACCTCATCTGGTGGTACTACAAGATATACGAGGAGGTCGAGCAGCTCACCGGCGAGACGCCAACCGGGCATTCGTTCATCATGGACTTCATCCTTAACCTGGTCACCTGCTCGATTTACGGGATATGGGTCGATTACCAGATCTCTCAGAAGTTCAAGGAGATCGAAGCCGAGCGCGGCGTGCCGTTCCCGAACGACACGGGCGTGCTCGTCGTGGTCCTCGACCTGTCCGCCTATATCACCGGCTTTTTCACGAACATCGTCTCGAGCGCCATCCACCAGGACCAGCTCAATAAGATCGTTCAGAAAGGCTACCTGGAGCAGTTGGGAGCCCCTCCCGCCGCTCGTAGTGCGGGGCTTTAGCCCCGCGCCGCGGCGGCCCTGAAGGGCCGCACTACGGGCCATGGGCCGCTTCGCTGTTATTCATTGAAGAGCTTGAAGTTGTCGAAATGCGTTTCCGACCCGGGATCGCCCCATGTGCCCCCCGTAAAGGCGACATTGCCCGACGCGAAGCTTCCGTCGTCGAACGAGACCACGCTGGCTCCGTTGACGCAGACGTGGAACTGCGAGCCGATCGCCGTGACCTTCAGGCGGTTCCACTCGCCGGGAGCGTTGATGTGGGGCGAGTACGTCTGTGAAACGATGGTGAACCACTCCCCGCCGTCCTGTTTCGAGACCAGGTAGGTCTGCCCCCCGAAGATCCCGACAAAGATGTACCGGCTCTCCTGGTGGCGCAGGACGAACCCTCCCATGTGGTCGGAATCATCGGACACGAGTTTGACATCGCATTCCACGGTGAAATCAGTGAAAACATGCGAGCCCGGGACATAGGCCCAGGCCATGTAGTTCTCCTTTTTTACCTCGATACTGAATTCGCCGCCCGTGTATTCGTGAATGTAATCATCTGTCTCGTTTTCACCAAAGCCGTTCTCCGGGCTGCTGAAATCGTGCTCGTAGAAAAGGTCGCAGTTGCACGTCGACAGGCTGCAGGACAGCGTGCAGCCGCCCGCGGGCAGGTCCAGGCAGTCGTCCGCGTCAGCGCAGTCAACGAGCGTGTCGCCGTCATTGTCCGTCCCGTCGCCGCAGATTTCAACGCGGCCGAAGCAGTCGCTGTCCGCGCTGTCCCAGAACCCGTCGCAGTCATTGTCCCTGCCGTCATTGCACGTCAGCTCGACCGGCCCTTCGTAGCCGCAGTCCGGGTCCCCGCAGTCGATGTTGCCGTCGTCGTCGTTGTCGATGCCGTCGTCGCAGATTTCCACGATCTCGGAGACGCTGTAATCATTCAGAAGGTATTCGCATCCGAACAGCGCGGCGATCAGCAGTATGGTCAGAATGACTTTTTTTCCCATCGTATTATCCGGGCAAAAGGTTATTTGCAATATATCACGTTTTTCCGGGAAATCAAAGATGTTCATGGGGGCCGGGCCTTGAATATTGAATTTCATCCATTATTTCTATGGAATTATTTCATAGCGAGTTTTGCGTTC
>JBDRLK010000086.1:0-3173 GCA_043813155.1 Pseudomonadota bacterium
GTCCACGTTGACCCTCCTGCACCCCTTGATCTCGCAGTGGCGCACGCAGACCCTGCCGCACACGAGCGGCAGCGGGTTCTTCTCCCGGATCAGGGCCGTGGCCTCCATGTTCCTGCCCATGCTCACGAGGCTGATGTAGCCCTGTATGTCCACCCGGGCCGGGCACGCGAGAACGCAGGGCGCCACGCAGTCCGCGTAGTGGTTGCTCAGCAGGAGCTCGAGGGCCATCCTGCGGCTGTCCCGAACCGTGGGCGTGTCGGTCCGCACGACCATGCCCTCCCTAACCGGCGTGGCGCAGGACGGCAGCAGCTTCGCGAACCCCTCGACCTCGACCACGCAGAGAAAACAGGAGCCGTAGGGCGGAAGCAGCGGGTCGTAACAGAGGCTGGGAATGTCCGCCAGTTTTTTCTCCCTCACGAGCTCCAGGATGGTCCGGCCCGCCCGCGCCTCGACCTCTTTTCCGTTGATGGTCAGCTTTACCGTGTCAGTCATGGTCTAATCCTTGTAACAATGGCCTGGTTTTTTTCCCAGAGCGGGCAGGGGAGGCTTTAGCCTCCCGTCCCCCCCCCACGTTGGGTAGGGGAGGCTTTAGCCTCCCGTCCCCCCTCACGTTGGGTAGGGGAGGCTTTAGCCTCCCGTCGAACATGGTACGGGCGACTGAAGCCGCCCCTGCCCTGCGGGGATAATTAACCAAGCTAATCCTTGTAAATCGCGTCCCTCGTGCACACCGTGATGCACGTCGAGCACTTGGTGCAGAGCGCCTGGTCTATCACGTGCGGCTTTTTCTTCTCGCCGCTGATCGCCTTTGCCTCGCACTTTTTCACGCACAGCCTGCACCCGTCGCAGAGCTCCTGGTCGATCCTGAACTCCACGAGGCTTGCGCACACGTGCGCCGGGCACCTCTTGTCCTTTATGTGCGCGATGTACTCATCATTGAAATACTTCAGCGTCGTGAGGACCGGGTTGGGCGCGGTCTGGCCGAGCCCGCACAGGGAGTTGGCCTTGATCTTGTGGGCCAGGTCCTCGAGGGTCGCAAGATCCCGCTCCTCGCCGTTTCCCTCCGTTATCCTCTCCAGGATCTCGAGCATCCTCTTCGTGCCCACCCTGCAGAAGGTGCACTTGCCGCAGGACTCGGCCTGCGTGAAGTTCAGGAAAAACCTGGCCACGTCCACCATGCACGTCGTGTCGTCCATGACCACGAGGCCGCCGGACCCCATGATCGCGCCGGTCTCCGTGATGTGCTCGTAGTCGATGGGGACGTGGGAAAGGCTCGCGGGAATGCACCCGCCCGACGGCCCGCCCATCTGCACGGCCTTGAACTCCCTGTCCTCCTTGATCCCATCGGCGATCTCGTACACGAGCTCGCCGATGGTGATGCCCATGGGATCTCCACCAGGCCGCCGCGCTTGATCCTGCCCGCCAGGGCGAACACTTTCGTGCCCTTGCTCTTCTCCGTGCCCATGGCCGCAAAAGCCTCCCCGCCGTTGCGGATGATCCACGGGATGTTGGCCCAGGTCTCCACATTGTTGATGTTCGTGGGCTGTTTCCACAGCCCCTGCTGGGCGGGGAAGGGGGGGCGGAACCTGGGCATGCCCCTCTGGCCTTCGATGGACGCCATGAGGGCCGTCTCCTCGCCGCAAACGAAAGCGCCGGCGCCCTCCTTGACGTGGATGTCGAAGGAGAAGCCGCTCCCAAGGACGCTCTTTCCCAGGAACCCTTTTGCCCTCGCGTCCTCGATGCTGCTCCCGAGCCTCGTCACGGCCAGCGGGTACTCGGCCCGGCAGTAGATGTAAGCCTCGCTCGCGCCCACGGCGTAGGCGCCGATGACCATGCCCTCGAGCACGCTGTGCGGGTCGCCCTCGAGAACGGACCGGTCCATGAACGCTCCCGGGTCCCCCTCGTCCGCGTTGCAGATCAGGTACTTGGGCGTCCGCTTTTCGTTCGCAACGAACCCCCACTTCACGCCCGTGGGGAACCCCGCGCCGCCCCTGCCGCGCAGGCCGGACTTCTTCACCTCCTCGATCACGTCGGCCGGCTTCATGGCCCTGACGGCTTTTTCCAGGGCCTTGTAGCCGTCGGCCGCCATGTATTCTTCGATGCTGTCCGGGTCGATGATCCCGCAGTTCTTCAGCACGATGCGTTTCTGCTTCTCCAGGTAGGTGTCGTCGGGCAGCCGCTTGCCGTCCCCTTCGAGCACGAGCCACTCCTCGTGCGGTTTCCTGCCCACGAGGTGCTCCTCCACGATCGTCTCCACCCTTTCGGGCGTGACCTCGCCGTACAACCATCGCACGCCGCGCTCGTCGATCACGTCGACGAGAACTTCCCTGTAACACATGCCCATGCAGCCGGTCTCCTTCAGCTTCACGTCGAGTCCCCGGCCCTCGACCTCCTCCCTGAGCTTGTTATAGACGGCCCGGGCGCCCGCGCTGATGCCGCACGTGGCAAGGCCTACTCTTATTTCCATGGCTTACCTCTTCCTGGTATAGTGGCGATCCCCATCAGTTTTCATCTGCTGCCGGTGCTTCCGGGGTTTTCGGCTTGTCCGGTTTCTGCTTTGCTTCCCGCTTGTAGTTTTTCAGGATTTTTCGCAGCTTCGCGGGCGTGAGCCTGCCCTGCGTGTCGTCACCCACCATGATGACAGGGGCCAGGCTGCAGCAGCCGATGCAGGCGACCGAGAGCAGAGTGAAAACCCCTTTTTCGTCCGTCTCGTCCGTGTCGATCCCCAGGTCGTCCTGAGTGGTCTGCATGATCAGCTTCGCGCCGTTGACGTGGCAGGACGTGCCCTCGCACACCCGGATGACGTATCGGCCCATTGGCTGGAGCCTGAACTGGGCGTAAAACGTGACAATGCCGAAGATGTCCGCCGCCGGCACTCCCGTTACCGAAGAGATCCTTCCGATCGCCTCTTCAGGGACATACCCGTACTGCTCCTGCGCGGCCTGCAGGAGCGGTATGAGGGCTCCCGGCTCGCCGCTGTACGTTGAAAGCTTGTGATCAAACGGACCGGCGCTCGATGATGCGTCCATGGGCTGCCTCCTGTTTCTCACCAAATATATAACACTCGAACTCGCAATGCCAACAGCCGGGTCACCCGAGCGCGGCATTCGACCGGCGTCGACAATTATTATGAGCCATTTTCCGGCTTAAGCGGCAGTCAGAATAAAATAAAGAGG
>JBDRLK010000087.1:0-8269 GCA_043813155.1 Pseudomonadota bacterium
GTTCCTGATCCTCTGGGAGACCGGGGGTCTCCATCTCATAAGAACGGCGATCACCTCGTATTAGCAGTTTTTTGCTATCAAAATAACGATATTGTATAAAAACAGTGAATGTTATTTCCCCGAACGTGCAACAAATGAATATAGAGATCGATTTTGAGGGCGCAGGAGCAATGCACAGCCGATTTCCATATTCCCTGATTACCGCGGTCTGCCCGGTCCTGCCGGCCCTGCTGGCATGCTGCATCCTGGCTGCGGGCTGCGAAAAAGGCTCGCTGCATGCCAGGGCGGGCAATGATGTTCCGGGGGAGCAGTACGCTGCTGTAGTTGAAACCATGGTCGAGGTCGAGCGAGCGGATGTCATCGAGATTCCGCTCCCTCCCAATCCCTATGAAGATGATTTCAATGAGGAGCTCACCTGCCGGTGCTGCTGCCCGAACGAGTGCGGCCACGGCCTGGAATCGTCCGAGTTCACGGCTTTCATCAATGAGCTGCGCGCTGAAGCCACGTCGCGGGTGAACGCCGTTGCGGATGCGCTGCTCAAGTCGGGCGGCGACATCATGGAGTACGAGGAGTGGCAGCTGATTGCAAAGGGCTGCATGGAGCTGCTCAGCAATCCGACAATCGTCATTGTCCAGCTGCCGTCGGGCCAGTGGAAAAAGGTGAAGTTCGAGGAGCTGGGCGACATGGACGTGAGCCCGGGAGAGGTGTTCAGAATCCAGCAGAGCGTGGGGGTGAAGATGAAAGCAGCGCTCAAGGCCGAGATGATCAGCCGGGGCGTGCCGGAACCGGATGCCGACACGCTGGCCGGCGACATCCTGAAGACCTACCTGAAGAATCTTCTTCAATAGCATAGTTTTTCATAAAAGATATTGTCTTTTTTCATCTTTTCCCCTGATAATTATAAGAGGTTTGGCTGGAAGAAAGTCTGTACAACCTTTTTAGCAGAGGAGACGAAGTGTGAAGGGAGCTGCATTACTCATGATGCTCGCGCCGGCCGCGGTCGGCTTTTCAGCCTCCTGCGGCGGGGGGGGCGGAGGCGACCGTGACGGCGACGAGGATCCAATCGACAATGATGCGGAGGGCATTGAAGGCCTGGACATGGAAGCGCCCGACGATGGAGGCGCGGAGACGGGAGACGACGTCGAGGAAGCCGTGGATGCGCCGCCGGGATGCGGCAACGGCACAGTCGAGGGATGGGAAGAGTGTGACGACGGCGCGAACGGCGATCCGGATGACGGCTGCAGGGATAACTGCATGTTCTCATGCCATGAGAACGAGGATTGCGATGACGAAAATCCCTGCACGGACGACGCGTGCGAAACGGAGACATCGCACGCGTGCATCTATCCCGTGGCGCCGGCCACAACGGTTTGCAGGCCCTCCACGGACCCCTGCGACCCGGACGAATCGTGCGACGGCATCACGGCGGATTGTCCCGCCGATGCGTTCCTGTCGGAAGGCACGGAATGCGATGACCGCGACCCCTGCACGGGTCCGGACGCCTGCGACTTTGCGGGCGTGTGCGGCGGTCCCTACCTCTACGCCGACCTGTCGGCCGGAAGCACGCACGCCTGCACCAGAACAACGTCGAGCCAGGCCCGGTGCTGGGGCTGGAATTATTACGGCCAGCTGGGCGACGGAACCACGACGGACAGCGGGCCGGCCGTCGGCGTCTCGGGCATGTCAACGGGCTCGGTGGACGTGTCCGCAGGGAACATGCACTCCTGCGGCGTGCTGGCCGGGGCGGCCAAGTGCTGGGGCAGGAACAACATGGGCCAGCTGGGCAACGGGACCACGACGGACAGCGCCGAGCCGGTCGACGTCACGGGCCTTTCGTCGGGAGTAACGGCGGCGGCCACGGGCGGGCTGCATTCCTGCGCGATCCTTGATACGGCGCTTGTCAGGTGCTGGGGAAAAAACGACCAGGGCCAGCTGGGCGATGGGACGATCGTGGACAAGACGACACCCGTCGAGGCATGGGGCCTTCACCCGGGCGTGACGGAGCTGGACACGGGCGACGCGCATTCCTGCGCGCTGATCACGACGGGCGGAGTGCGATGCTGGGGCGACAATGTTTACGGCCAGCTCGGGGACGGCACAACGTTCAGCAGGGCGACGGCCGGGGCCGTGTTCGGGCTCGTGGACGGATGCGCGGGAATGTCGGCGGGCCTGAACCATACCTGCGCCCTTCTCGATGAGGGCGGTGTGAAGTGCTGGGGCAACAACGCCGACGGCCAGCTCGGGGACGGCACCACGGACAACGCTGCAACGCCCGTGGACGTATCCGGCCTGACGGACGGGCTGGCCGTTGCAGCGGGCGGGTCCCACACCTGCGCCATGGTCGAAGGCGGCGGGGTGAGGTGCTGGGGCCTGAACGACTACGGACAGCTCGGCGACGGCACCACAACCTCCAGCCTCGAGCCCGTCGACGTCGCGGGACTGTCGTCGGCCGCGCAGGCCCTGTCGCTGGGCCTCTTCTACTCATGCGCGCTGCTCGCCGGCAGCGAGATTCAATGCTGGGGCCGCAACGACAACGGCCAGCTGGGCGACGGCACCACGACCGACAGCGCCGAGCCGGTCAACGTCACGTGCATATAAACCCCTGAGGGCATACGCCGCCCGAAACCAATGTTCAACAGTGGATTTTTTCGATAGCCCTGATGCGGCGTACGCGCTGAAGGATGGGAGGGTGCGAATAGTAGAAGGCCGCGAAGAAAGGGTGGGGGTACAGGTTTGCCAGGTTGTCCCTGGACAGCTTGACCAGGGCGCTGGCCAGGTTTTCGGGCCGGGCGATCAGGCCGCAGGCGAAGGAGTCGGCCTCCCGCTCGTGCCTGCGGGACAGGAATGATGACAGGGGCGTCAGGGGAAACAGGACCAGGCTTGCCGCAAATCCCAGCAGCAGCACGTTGGCGAAGAATGAGCTTGTTCCAATGTCAAAGGAAGAAAGAAGGAATCCGCTGCAAAGCACCCTGTGGGCAATGAAGATACCGGCAAGCAGCAGGGCCTCCATCGCCACAATCCTCTTGAAGACGTGCTTCTTTTTCCAGTGGCCGGCCTCGTGGGCCAGTACCGCGAGGATTTCATCGCGGTCCATGCTTGCGATGAGCGTGTCGTACAGGACGATTCTCTTTACCCGTCCGATTCCCGTGAAGTAGGCATTGGTATGGCGGCTTCGCTTCGAAGCGTCGACGACCAGGACCTTGCTCACCTTCATGCCCGCCCTTTCCATGAGCTCCCTGATGCCCTTTTCGAGACCCTCTTCAGTGACGGGCACGTACTTGTTGAACAGGGGCTCGATAAGGTAGGGCGAAATGTACATGATGAAGATTCCGAAAAGCAGCGCGAACAGCCAGACAAAGAGCCACCAGAAATCCGGGCTGGCCTGCACCAGGGCCAGGGACGCCGACCCGACGATTCCGGTCAGGACAACGGAAATGATCTGCGATTTGATGAAATCGGTGATCCACAGCTTCCAGGTCATGGTGTTGAAGCCGTACTTGTTTTCGATTTTAAAGTCCGCGTAAAGCGAGAAGGGAATCGACACGATTGTCGAGGCGGCCGACAGGACAAGGAAAAAAACAAGCCCGGTAACAATGAAGGGCAGGTCGAAAGAATGGACCCATGTGGTGTAGCGGTCGAGGATGCCGCCGAATATGAAAAGGATGATGAGCAGCGAATCAAAGATCGACTCGATAAAGCCGAAGCGGGAACGCTCGACCGTGTAGTCCCTGGTTTTTGCAAGGAGCGCCCCGTCGATTTCGCCTTCGAATTCCGGGGGAACGCTGCCGCCGCGCTGCTTCAGGTGGCGAAGGTTCATCAGCTTGAGGCTGTATTCGAAAAGCATGACGGCCGCGTAAGCGGCGAGGAATATGAATTTCAGCTCCGGCACGGTAAGAATAGTAGGCAATAGGGGTCGGAAAGGAAAGGGGAAAGAAGATGTTTCTGAAACCTTTTTTTTATGATAAGAGGTTAACTCATGAACGAGCCCGGGCTGAAGATACTCCTTTTCATCGTTGCCTACAACGAGGAAAAGAGCCTGCCCGGGCTCCTGCGCGAGGTGCGTGAAAAAGCCGGGCTGGAGGGCCGACGATACGAGATGATCGTGATTGACGACGGTTCGACCGACTCAACGCGCCAGGCGGCCGAGGACAGGGGCATGAAAGTCGTTCGCCACCCCGTCAATCTCGGTATCGGGGCGGCGGAGCAGACGGGCCTCAAATACGCGCAAAAGAATCATTATGATGTTGCCGTAAGGATCGACGGCGACGGCCAGCACCCGCCCGAAAGCATTGCCGGCCTGGTGGAGGAAGTCGTCTCGGGCCGCGCCGACCTTGCCGTGGGCTCCAGGTTCGTGCGCCGGTCGACGGACGGGTTTAAATCCACATGGATGCGCAGGATGGGGATAAGGTATTTTTCGGCCGTTTGTTTCATGCTGACCGGAAAGAGGATCAAGGACCCCACGTCGGGTTTCAGGTGCTTCGGAAGGGACAGTATCGAGCTGCTGACACAAATTCCGCCCGCGGATTTTCCCGAGGTCGAGTCGTTCATCGAGGCCGTGCGCGGCGGTCTTCGTGTCGGGGAAATAGCCGCGCCGTTCAGAGCGAGAAAGGGCGGCGCTTCGTCAATAAAGTTTCACCATTCGATCTATTACATGATAAAAGTCACCATGGCGGTGCTGGTCGCCGCGTTGAGAAAAAAACCGCTGGAGAAGAAACGGGAGACGTGAGCCATGCCGGATAAAATCCAGATCATTGCCGTAGCCGGGAGTCTTTGCCTTTTTATCTTTATTCTCGAGCTCGTCCGGCGCCGCAGGCTCAGGGTGGAGTATTCCATTCTCTGGATAACAGCGGCGCTCGCCGTCCTGGTCCTGTCGGTCTTCAGGTCGCTTCTCGAGGGATTTGCAGGCCTTGTGGGCGTGTTCTACGCGCCCGCCGCCCTGTTTCTCGTGGCCATTTTTTTCGGGATAGTTCTCTTTATCCACTTCTCCATTGTCATGACCAGGCTGGCCAATGAAAACACGACACTGGCGCAGCGCATTGCCCTGCTCGAAGCAGAGGTTGAAAAGAACATTGCCGGTAACGGCGGCGATTGAGGGACGGCGAGCCCCTATCTTCTTCCCTCGAGGAATTCCGTGAACCTGAACGTCGGGTCTTCCTGGGATTTCGGGCTCAGGTTTTCCGCGATCGAACGGAGCGTGTCTTTGCTGGAAATGAACGCTTCGACGACTTCAGGGTCGAAGTGGCTGCCGGAAGCGTCCCTGATGATATTGAGGGACGTGTCAAAGGGATAGGATGACTTGTAGGCGCGCGTCGAAAGGCAGGCATCGAAAACATCGGCTACCGCAACAATCCTTGCAAGCAGCGGAATGGAATCTTCCACAAGTCCGGCGGGATATCCGCCGCCGTCCCATTTTTCGTGGTGGCAGACAACGATCTCGGACACGGCCTTAAGGTCGTCATACTGGCTGCTCTTCAGAAGCCTGTAACCGAGGTTGGGATGCTCCTTGACAATGGTCCACTCGAATTCATCGAGCTTTCCGGTCTTGAGCAGGATCCTTTCGGGAATCAGGAGCTTGCCCGCATCGTGAAGCGTGGCGGCCAGGACCAGCCTGCGGAGCATGGTGTTGTCCAGCTTCAGGGCCCTCCCCCCTTCGACGCAGAAAGAAATCATCCTGAGGATATGGAGCCCGCTTTCTTCCTCGCGGCTCTCGATGTCCGTGCACAGCCGGACGATGATTTCGAGCTGCGGCCGGTCCTGGATGATGCCTCGAAGAATATCGCAGGTCCTTTCAGCTTCCAGGCGATCCCCTGATGTTGCCCTGTCCTGTTTTTTTCCCTGATCCTCAGCCATTGCTCTTCTCCTTCTGAGCGGGGCCGTAGGGCCGGGTTTCCCCCGATTCGAGCAGAACCTCGATCCTGCTTTCCGCCTCATCAAGGATTTTATGCCCTTCCTTTGAAAGCCCGACGCCTTCCTCGAAGAGGGCCAGCGATTCCTCCAGAGGCAGGTCGCCCTGTCCAAGCTTGTCGACAATTTCCTCCAGCCTGACGACGATTGTCTCGAAATTTCCTTTATCCTTGGCGGCGGGCTTTTCTTTGACTTTCAGACTCATGTGATGCCTCTTTTATGCCGTGGATGTGCGATGCGTGGACGGGAGGGCCTTACTCGGTTGAAAAGATGTATTTTTCTTCCCCGTCATCCACTTTGCCGTCTTTGAATATCTTGTCCATTCCATCCTTCAGGTCTTTTGAAAGAGGAGAAAGGTGCCAGTGCATGGCCACCGTGCCGTCCGCATTTTCATAGAGCTTTACAAACGCTATCATCACGCGGTCGAAAAGCCTGCTGTCGTCTTCACTTAAGGAATCAAAGCCGGCCTGGTCATCGCACACGGTCAGCGTGACACTGTCCTTTGCATAGTTTCCCTTGACGTTGGCTTTCACGTCGCAGTAAAGGTCCTTGCACCCCCTGCCCTCGGGATTGGTCTTCTGCGTGATGGAAACGACATTCACGCCAAGGACGATTTCGGAATAGGTCAATCTGCCCTTGAGCTGTTTCTGGTACGTGAAGAGCCATTGTCCGGACAGGGATTGAGGGTTGATCGTATAATCAATGGAATCATCGAAATACTCGTGAAACGATTCCTCCCAGGGCGATTTAGGCTTCAGCTCGTTTCCCTTCGAGCCGCAGCCGGCAGCCGCCGCGGCAAAAACCAGGAGGACCGGCAGGAATGAGAGTTTTATGCGCACCTTTTTTTGTCTCCTGATAAATCTGTTGGTGTTAATAATCAATAAATTCAATACCTACCTTATAATCCGCGAGCCCCGTGTGTCAATCCCGCGGTGCCGGAAGATTCTTCTCAATGAAGCCGAGCATTTTTCGCATGGCCTGGCCCCTGTGACTTATCAGGTCTTTCTGTTCGTCGGTCAGGTCGGCGACGCTTGCCGCGTGCTGCGGGGAAATGAAAACAGGGTCATACCCGAAGCCGCCTTTCCCGGCCGGCTGCCTGGCAATGGAGCCCTCAAAGACGCCCTCGAAAGCCTGCTCTTTCCAGCTGCCCGGATCATCATTGTCGGGAAAAACGAGCACGAGGCAGGCCCTGAACCTGGCCGACCGGTTCCCGTCCTCCACGCCTTTCATGATGCCCAGCAGCTTGGCGATGTTTTTCTCCGCGTTGCCGTCCGGCGAGCCGAACCTGGCCGAGTAGACTCCTGGAAGACCGTCGATCGCGTCAACCTCGAGCCCGCTGTCGTCACCGAAAGCCGCCCTGCCGAGGGCATGGGCCGCCGCGCGCGCCTTGATCGCCGCGTTTTCCAGGTACGTTGTGCCTGTTTCAGGAGGCAGCAGAACATCCGGGTAATCAGCGAGACCCTCGATTTCCAGGCGGCGCGCTTTTGCGAGCCGCTTGAATTCGCGAAGCTTGCCGGGATTTTTTGTGGCCGCGACTATTTTCATCTTGACCTATCCATGCAAAAAAATCATTCTAAATAATAATAATAATTGTTAAAAACAGCAATAATTGATAATATATGTTGATTAAATGAACGATATGAAATTCAAAGCCGGCGCAGCCCTGTGCCCGGGATGCGGCAGTGTTCTCGAATTCCTGTTCAAGCATTGTCCATGGTGCAGCCACGAGTTCGCTCCCCAGGAAAGCCTGAAGATTCTTTCCATGCTGGCTGAAACAGGTGTCAGCAAGGAGGACCTGCTGGGACAGCTGCGCCAGTTGCAGGGCGAGGGGGGTAAAAAAATTCTGCCCTTCTGCGAGGAGAATTACGAAAAGGGGGGACAGGGATCGAAGATGGCCTCTCTTCTCGTGCTGAAGGAATTTGGGGACGGTTCCGGCCTGCCCGTGGGGATTCTGAAGGAGGGATATAAGAAGAGCTCGAACAATGTTAAAAAGGAGGTGCTCAAGACCCTTGCGAAAGCAGGCACCCCGGAGGCCGAAACAGCGCTTGCCGAGCTCAAGGAGTACGAGAATGACCCGGAAGTGCTGGGCTCGTTCCCGCGGAAGCCGGGTGTCGAGCCTTCAACACCGTCCGAACCGCCGATTGCCGCAATTCCGCCGCCGCCGGGGATGAAGGAGGATGAAGAGGAGGAGGAAGAGGCCGTCATTCTGGATGACGAGGTGATTGAAGAGCCCGAGCCTGCCGCGGAGCCGGAAAAAGACAGGAAGGTTAAGGCCGAGGCTCTCAAGGACGCCATGGCCTCCATTGCGAAAGCCTCTCCGTCAATGACGCCGACCATGCCGCTTATCCCCGGCGGAGAACGCAGG
>JBDRLK010000088.1:0-8433 GCA_043813155.1 Pseudomonadota bacterium
ACGCTGCGGCTGATTTTACGGTCGAGACCGATGTTCCCGTCGAAGGAACGGACGGCCTGGACACGCTCGACCCCGCGGGCGACCCTGACATGGATGCCGACGTTCCCGATACAGCGGATGGCGGCGACTGCGTGACGGACCAGGACTGCGACAACAACGAGCCCTGCGACGGGCAGGAAACCTGCTCCGGAGGCTCCTGCGTGGCGGGCACGCCGCTTCCGGACGGCGGCATGTGCACCTTCAACGTGATCGTGCACGGCTGGTGCGAGGACGGCGTCTGCATTCCCGTTACATGCGGGGACGGCATGACGGACCCGGGCGAGGAGTGCGACGACGGCAACGAGAACCCGGATGACGGCTGCAGGCCCAACTGCCGGTATTCCTGCCGCCTCAACGCGCAGTGCGATGACGAGAACGACTGCACGTCCGATTACTGCAGCACGGTCGGGAACCTGAGGATGTGCGCGTCTTTCAATACCCATGACCCCTGTGACGACGATGACGCGTGCACGCGCGAGGACAAGTGCCAGTCCGGCGCGTGCAGCGGCGGGCTCAGCGTAAGCTGCAATGACCGCAACCCATGCACGGACGATTCCTGCGATCCCGGCTCGGGCTGCAAGAACGAGAGCAACACGGCGGGCTGCAGCGACGGCAATCCCTGCACGTCGGACGACATCTGCGGCGAGGGGGAGTGCCGGCCCGGCGGGCATACCTGCGTCTGCGACCCGGACCCCTGCGATTCCCATGACGACGGCAACCCCTGCAACGGCACGCTCGGGTGCCAGGAAACCAACTGCGTGCTCACGCCGTTCGAGGGCTGCGACGGCTCGGGCGACACGCAGTGCCTCAAGAACACGTGCGTGAACACGGAGCCCGGCGCCTATGTGTGCGAAATGCTCAACGCGGCCAACGGCACGGCCTGCGATGACGGGGACTTGTGCACCCAGGTCGACACGTGCTCGGAAGGCATGTGCGCGGGAGGCAGCGAGCTGGACTGCAATGACTCGGACCCGTGCACGGACGATCTTTGCACTCCAGCGTCGGGCTGCTACCACGAGCTCAACAGGTCCGAGTGCTCAGACGGGCTCTTCTGCACCATCAGGAACGTGTGCAACAGCGCCGGCGAGTGCCTCGGCGAGCCCCGCCCCTGTTTCGACGGCGAGGAATGCACTGCCGATTTCTGCAACGAGATCACCGATTCGTGCGATTTCGTCGACCTCCCCGAGCTCACCCCCTGCGGCTCGGGCGGCAGCTACTGCTGCCAGGAAGGCAACTGCCTTCCCTGCCCCTCGGAGTGATTCATTGACCCACATAACGAATCGCCCCCCCCCTCTCGAGTGTCATCGCGTCACTCACGCCGCGTGGTGTGCGGGGCTTTAGCCCCGCTGGCTTCAACCTCGTTACAGGCGGCCCTGAGGGGCCGTACTACGGGCTATGGGCCAAAGCGGCGATACATGCGAAAGAAAACGTATTAAGGAATGAAGCTGCGGGCCCTTGGCACGCCCGAGGCACGCCGAGGGCGTGCAGCTGCACCATGTTTTCTCAGGAGCCGTCGTTCCAGACAAAGGCGTGGCAATCTCAAGCCTCTTTGCCTCAGGCTAACGCCAATCACACCCAATTCAGACGTTCACGTTGACAGGAATCGGTATTGAATCTAATAATATCTGTTGAAGGGCAAAAACATGGCTAATATTACATTTTCAATACAGTGTCAGTTCCGTGTCGTGATCTATCCTGCGCCTGACCTCGAGGGCCAATGGATCGCTCATTGTCTTGAAACTGATATCGTATCGCAGGGCGATTCGGTGGATCACGCTTTTGAAATGATGATTGAAGCTGTAAATTCAATAGTACAATACAATCTTGGTCATGGCAGACCGCCTTTGAATCTCACTCCTGCTCCCAAGGAAGTATGGGATCTCGTCGGCATATCGCAAGCGACAGGTATAAGTGCGAATATAAAAGTTTCAACAAGGAAAATGAAGCAGAAAGAGCCCATGCTTCCGGATATTTACCCTCTTTATGCTTATGTCAGCCAACACGCTCCTCAACAACCAGATGCCGGCTAGATATAATAGAGTAAAAAAGGCCCTGCGTAAAATGGGTATTACTGTCCGCGAACGCAAGGGTAAGGGAAGTCATGTTCTCATATACGATGATTCAGGCAAGCCATACACTCTCCCATGCCACCATGGCGAAAAGACAATGCTGTCCGATTTTTACCTTAGAGCCGTCTGCAGAGCCTTCAATCTTGATTTTGATGAATTCAAGAAAAATCTATAGATTGGAACTGTCAGAAACAAGAAACATAATCAAGGAGATGTTTCTTCAACGTCGTTTTCCATGTCAGAGCCGCCAAGGCCGGGGGCATCAAGCTCGGGATCGGGAGAATCCATATCGACGTCCGCCGGATTCTCACCAGGGATGTCTTCTGAAGATGAGTCGATGTCTGCCGATTCATCGGACACTGCGTCTGGATCAGCCGTCAGGTCTGCATCCGCATCCCTCGTCTTAGGATCCGCCCAAAAATTATTTCGACATTTCATGGTAAATTCCGGCAAACGATGCAATAGCTTCTTCTTCCGGGCGTCGAGGCGCCCGTCCGGCAAGGCGCTTCGGTCCCCATCACGACGGAGGCGCAGTCGAACTGCGCCGAGGAGGGATGGGGTGCAATGAGGCGGGGTCCCCGCGGAAGCAAGAAATCGAGAAAAAGCGAAATGGCTTCCGTGGGGTGCATAGTGCAGCTGGACGGGGCCCCGCGCAAGGCGCGCCCGCAAGGCGGGGCCCGGTATCGGCGTCCGGAAGTCGAATTTTTTTTTTGGCGGCTCCTTATGTACTACTAACGAGTAAATTCTTGTTTTTTCGCAAAGGTTTTAAGCACTCAGCTTTCAGCAATCAGCATTCAGCCAGAATCCTTTAGCTGACCGCTGAACGCTGACAGCTTTTTGGCTGCGGCCGAAGGCCGCGCTGTGTCGAATCAACAAGGCAGGCACTTGTACTCAAAGACAGCGCAAGCGCAATCAAGATCGTAACAATCAAAGAACCGTTCACTTTTTTGCATTGGCCGGCCGGGCTGGTATAGGATGGAGGCATAATACAGGAAGAGTGTATCGGAGGTGCAGGATGAGTGTGTCGAGTGTGCTTAACGTGCTTCATGTTTCCAGGAAAAAGATTCTGATAGGGCTGGCGCTTTTCTGTCTCATCTTTCCAGGGCCGGCGGCGGCGGAGACCAAGAGGAAGGTAACCTATCCTTACACCTGGGTGTTCAACACGGCCGTGCGGCTCCTGAAAATCGACCTCAAGTGCGAGGTCGACGAGAAAAACAAGGAGTCCGGCTACATCACGTTCTTTTACGAATACAAGAAGATGAAGTCCTATGCCACGATGGAGCTCGTGGATTCCACGAACGACGACAACGGCTACAGGGTCATCGTAAGGGTCGTCATGGACAAGTTTCCCTCGTGGGTCGAGGTCGATGTCATCGACAAGCTGGAGGAGAAGATCAGGGACCTGTACGGCAGCCCTCCCGAGTACGTAAAAAAGAAAGCCGACCCGGAAAAAGAGAAAGACGACGACGGGGACAAGGACGAGGACGACGGGGGCGATTCGGACAAGTCGGACAAGAAGGAAAAAAAGGATTGAAAGTATATGTGGCTGCACCCCCCGGGGTGTCTTTTTGCACCCCATGAAACCCATTTCGTTTTATTCGATTTCCTGGTTTCGTGGGGACCCCGCCTCTTTGGCGCGCCGAGGGCGCGCAGCTACAATCGACAGTACTGCATGAATTCTTCAAAAACGCCCGCCGCGCTGTCCGCATCCACAAACAGCGAAAACATTTTAGAGGCCTGAAGAAAGCTCCTGCCGGGCCGGCAGTCGATTTTCAGCGCCAGGCCCGCGGCCTCCTCCGGCCGGAAGCACAGGGCCAGGCTGCAGCAGGCAAGGGAGTCCGACAGGCCGGCGGGGTCGTTCCGGCCCGCGCAGGCTTCCCGGAGATCTTTCCCTGCTTTCCGGAGCATGCTTTTAACGGCGGGGTCCTTCATCGGCGCGCCGACGGTAAAGGGCCGGCGTGAAAACCAGGCCAGGGGATCTTTTCTCAATTCAGCCGGAAGCACGGAGGCTTTTGCGCGGCCTCCCGACGGCGGCAGGAGGCTCATGGCCCATTGCCTGACAAGGGGAGCGGCGTCCTCATCCAGCGTGACCTTCCCAAGCGAAACCTCGAGCCTGTCCTCGACAGCGGCCGCCATGATCCTCATGTATTTCGGCGGGACCATGGACAGGAGGGACGTTGTGACCTGGGGCGGCAGATTCCTGAAGGGTTCAACAAACCAGGAATCGTGAATGTCAGGGTCGGCAAGATCCTTTCTGAATTTTTCACGGGCAATGCGCTCTTTTGCCGAATCCCGACCGTTTTCATCGGCCCGGCCGAGCAGGTCCTCGGCCTGCCGCAGCGCCCGGGCAATGAACCCGCCGGCATGAGGAATCAGCGGGGCGGCAGTGGACCTGCCCAGGCCGGCGAGCATGAGAGCCATGAATTCAGCAAGGTTCGATGGTGCTGAGGGGGGGGACCCATGCATGGCGTTTTCCGTTATTTCTCCAGCCCGGCTTCGATCTCTTCCAGCACCCCGTCGGCCGCGCCGGCCGGGTCGCTGCTGTCCCGAATGGCCCGCCCCACCACGATCATGTCCGCGCCGCGCTTCATGGCATCGGCGGGCGTGGAGACCCGCTTCTGGTCGTCCATGCCCACGCCCTCCCATGACGGCCTGATGCCGGGCGTGATGATGAGAAAATCGCGGCCGCACTTCAGCCTGATCTGCGCCGCCTCCAGGGCCGAGCACACAACGCCCGCGCACCCGCAGCCCTGGGCCATGACCGCTCTTTCCAGGGCCGCCTCGGACGGGGAAAGGCCCACGCCCATGTCCTGCAGGTCTTTTGCCGAGATGCTCGTCAGCACGGTGACCGCGATGATTTTCATGTCCCCGGCCGCGCCGGCCGCGGCCACGGCTTCCTTCAGCGCGTCCGGGCTGTTCGACGCGTGCACGGTCAGCAGGCTGACGCGGCCCTTCGGGACGGCCCGGATCGCGCCGCGCATGGTGGCCGGGATGTCGTGGAGCTTCAGGTCCAGGAAGATTTTTCCGAAACCGGCAATGTCATGGATGATGGCCGGGCCGCATTGGATAAAGAGCTGCAGGCCTATCTTGAAATAGCCGACATGGCCTTCGAGCGTCCGGGCGAGCTCCACGGCACCGGCAGCGTCCGGAACGTCGAGCGCGAAAATGAGCCGATCCCTTAAAGAACGATCCTGCATCCGCACCCTCCATCGTCGCCGCCGTCATCCGCTCCGTCCTCGCTCGCGTCCCCGGAAGGCGCGCTGTCCTCTCCTTCCACCGCGTCGTCGTCGCTGTCCGCGTCGTCGTCGATATCCACGGGGAGCGCGCGGATGAAGTTTTCCTTGGTCTTGGTGCTCGAGCCCAGGGGCCCTTCGGCCGTGAGCGACACGCTGTAGGTGCCCGGCTCCTCAAAGGTGTGGGTCGGGTCGGCCGCCGTGTCCTCGCCCCCGTCGCCGAAGTCCCAGGCATAGGTGTCAATGGTCCCCTCGCAAAGCTGCGTGAAGCGCACCTCGAGCGGCACGGTCCCTTCCACGGGCTCGGCTGAAAACTCGGCGTCGGGCGCCATTTCGATAACGTTGATGTGCAGGTAGGTCCTGTCCTGCCCGATGGGCCCATTGGCCACCACGCTGCCCGCCCACTCGCCTATCCTGCCCATGGTGGCCGGATTGACGGCCGCGGTCAGGGTCGTTGAAACGCCCGGCTCCAGCGACCCGGAGACGGGCTCGACGCTGAGCCAGCCCGTTGCCGGGTCCGGCTCCGAGGTCCAGTCGAGCGTGGACTCGCCGCCGCAGTTTGTGAGCGTGACCTCAAAGCTGATAGGGCGGCCGCCCGAGGCGACCTCGAGGTCCATCTCGTAGGGGTCCAGGCAGGGATAGCCGGGCACCGATGCCTCTTCCACGTTCACCCATATCGCGTCCCAGCTGATCCGGCTCTCGTCGCGCCTGATTTCGAAATACCCGTCCATGCCCCAGTCATCGCTCCACGAATTCTTGCAGATCCACGAGTAGTTGTTGTCGTCCCAGCCCACGATGAGGACCGAGTGCCCGCCTTCCTCCTCTCCCGTCACGTGCCTGTAAACGCCCTCGGTGTAGGTGAGAAAATCGCTGTAGACCACCATGCTGGAGATGACCGGTCCCCTGACGAGATTTTCCTTGATGGCCTGTTCCCTGTTCCACATGTCCCAGATCCAGTTGGCCGACGTGAGGTGAAAGCACCGCTCGCGCCAGTCGCTGCACTTGTCGTCGCACCTCCCGTTCGTTGCCAGGTAGGGATAGCACCCCTCGTCCGGGATGCCGTTGTCACCCACCCAGTTGATCACGCTCTCGGGGGCCCCGCCGCTCTCGCAGTTGCCGTGCGCGCAGGAGACGACGACCTGCTCCGACAGGTCAAGATCCAGGTCCGGGTTCCCCAGCTCCACGTTGTAAGCCCCCTCCAGGGCCGCCACCGCGGAAAAAGCCCAGCAGCTGCCGCACATGCCCTGGTCCTTGACCGGCGACATCCAGTCCCGGCCCTCGTAATCGTGCCATGAAAACCGGACGTCATCCGGGGAGGGGTCCGGCGGGATCCCGTCCGGAAGGTCCGGAAGGCCGTCGACCGGGGCCTCGGGCGTGTAAAGCCTGAAGGGCTTGAACAGCCGCGCCCTGTCCCCGGCCGACAGGCAGGACATGGACGTGTGCCCCGCTTTCCAGCCCGCGCCCTGCTCTTCGATGGCCCGGTTAATGGCGTCGATGTCCTCGCACGGGCCGTCTCCGGCCGCCGGGTCCGGCATTGCGCAGAAGATAAGGAGCCCCATGAATACGGTCAACATTGTTTTGAAGTGTATGTTTTCTCTCATCACATCCCTAACTTAAACCATTTTTTGCCCCATGACAACTGACCACAGGACAAGGGGACAGAGCACTTTTTTTTGCGATCCGCAGCGTGCGCCGGGGGCGTGCGGTTACCCGCCGGCCCAGGTGACGGAGTAGAAGAAGCGCTCGGGAAGAGGGCCGATGGACGGTTCGTCGACCACCCAGCTTCCGACCAGGCCCAGCTCGCGCGCCGTGAGCTCGAAGTGGCACATGGCAATGCCCATGTCGATGCGCTGCAGGTCCACGGCCTTGATGAGCTTGTCATACCCCTTGGACCGGCGCAGGTACAGGTGGAAATTGTCCTTTCCCCTTTCCTTGACCACTCTCCAGGGCTGGCGGTTGGAGGCCGAGGGGCCGAGCCTGAGCATCTCCAGCGGCCGCTCGTATTTTCCGGCCGCCCGGTCGGAGAGGGATGTTTCGAAATTCTCGTGATGGAAGAGAGTGCTCCAGGGCTTTCTGCTCCTGGATCCCGCGGACCAGCGGATCACGGAATCAGTGATGCTGCGCCTCACGGTGGCGTAGCCGATGGGCGTGATGGCAGGGACGACTTCATGATCCTCGATCCGGATCTTGTCGGCAAAGCTGCTGCGGTTGAAAATTCCGCCGATCCAGCACGTGCCCAGGCCAAGGTCCGTTGCCAGAAGGATGATCTTCTCGAACACGTACCCGAAGTTTTCCATGTCCCTGCCCTTCCTGTCCGTGGCGCCCACGATGAACCTCGTGGCGCCCTTGATCGTGCCGTACGTGCCGAGCGCGTTGATTTTCCCGCTCCCGGCGAACTCGTCCGTTTCCACGTACCCGAACCTGGTCGCCACGCCGAAGGGCCCTTCGATGGAGGCGAAAAAATCCTCGACCTTCTTGAGCTTTTCCTCTTCCACCGCGTCCGGAGTGTACGTTCTCTTGGAGGTGCGCTGTTCGATGATCCCGGTGATCGGCTGTGAGAAATTCATGCCCAATGAGTTAACTACGATTTGCTGCGATGTCAACCGTGGGAGCCTTCAGGCTGCCCATCATTCGTTGCTTTTTCGCGAAATCGAACTATAACAAAATAAATTCCGGAGGGACAACATGAACATCCATAAGCTGTTTTCGATTGCAGCCCTTGCCGCCCTGCCGTGCCTCTCGTGCGGCGGGCAGAAAACAACCGGCGACGCGGCCGATGACACGGGCGACGCGGCGGACCCGGCCGACACGGCCGACTCCACGCCCGACCAGCCCGGCGACGCGGATGACGCGGTCGATGATCCCGTGCCCGACCCGACACCCGATCCCGTGCCCGACCCGGAACAGGACACGGAGCCCGACACCGCGCCGGACGTGGAGCCGGACCCGGTGGAGGACGGCGGGGATGTGGCGGAGGACGAGGCGGGCGGCGACATGGGCGACGCGGTGGACCCCTGCGCGGCGCAGGATGCCGCGGCGACCGGCGGGTGCGAGGAAGAGCTCGACGGCATCAAGTGGGACGGCGGGCACTG